>NZ_JBFARO010000039.1:0-67605 GCF_040677125.1 Actinomadura sp. NPDC049382 | reverse complement strand
GGGCCCGCGCCGGGCTGCGGGCCGGGGTCGGAGGCGAGGGGTGCGCGCGGGGGCGGGGGCGCCGGGGGTGTCGCCCACTGCGGAGGCGGGGCGGCCCACTGCGGGGGCTGCCGGGTCAGGGCGGTGGGGCCGGGGATGGCGCGCGGGACGGGCGGGTCCGGGAGGGGGCCGGTGGTGACGCGGTCCAGCGTGATGATCGCCGGGTCGCACTCGACCGCGGTGACCGTGCGTCCGCCGCCGGGCGCCGACTGGACGAGCAGCAGCGCGTGGTCCGGGAGGTGCTGGAGGGTGACGGGCTCGACGACGTACTCGTAGACGCGCTGGCTGGTGTCGGCGTCGCTCCAGTTGGTGCCCTCGGCGTAGGAGGAGGCGGCCGACCAGTTCCGCGTGGTGGCGACGGCGGTCCCCTCGGTGTCGCTGCGGCTGTCGGCTCCGCCCCGGTTCCGGCCGCGCTGGCTGGAGGTGGAGCGGTCGGGGAACAGCCCGAACATCTCGCCGCCCGAGTGGGCGACGCCGGCGGAGCTGCTCGTCCCCCAGGTGCGGGACGAGCCGGTCGTGCGGCTGGTGCTGCGGGTCTCCGAGTCGCCTTCGCCGCGGGTGTCGGTGGACGTGTGCGACTCGTTCCCGCCGACGTTTCTGGTGATCTGCGACAGGACGAACCGGTGGTCGCGGCCGATGAAGTCGGCGGCGCGGGCGGCGTCCTCGTGGTTGCCGAGGCGCATGAACGCGACGGCGCCGCCGCCGATCAGCTCGGCGGACGTCTCGCGCAGCCGCCGGAACAGCAGGGTCAGCGGGACGCCGCGCCGTTCGCAGGCGTCCGAGAGCCGCTCCAGGTGGCGGCGGGCGAGTTCGTCGGCGCCGGCGACCACGAGGGCGGGCGTCGCCTCCCAGGACGCGGTGATCCGGTGCGTGACCCACTGGACGATCAGGTCGGTGAGCAGCTCGGACCGGACGTTGCGGGCCTGGCTGTCCAGCGCGATGCAGGTCAGGTAGCCCGGACCCGTGCCGGTCGGCTCCGTGCCGAGGTCTTCCAGGGGGTGGATGTACGACTCGATCCGCGACAGGTTCGCGTGGGCCTGGCGGCGGTACTCCACGGTGAACAGCTCGGTGCCGATGCGCCGCCGCTCGTCGCGGGTCAGGGCGTCGCCGTCGTCGGGCTCGCCCATCAGGACGCGGAGGGCCGCGGCGATCCGGGCGAGGGTGATGTCGCCGCCGAGGGCGCCGCAGACCTTGGTGAGGATGCGGTCGTCCATGCTGCGTTCGGCGCGGGCGGCGTCGGGGCCGCCGCCGTGCATGGACTCCACGATCGCGTCGACGAGTTCCTGCGGCGACATGTCAGTGAGCAGGGTGGAGGAGGCTTGGTGGCTGGGCAGCAGCTGCTCGTCCACCCTCATCCAGGCAGATCGGGACAGTTCGACCAGTTCACGGCTGACGACCTCCCGGGACAGGTCGAGCACCAGCAGCGGCTGGACGGCGAGGGTGGACGTCCCATAGGTGGTGAGCAGCGCCTCCCATGCCCATAGCGTCCCGCCGAACACGTCCAGGCGGCGGCCGGGGCGTGGTGCGGCGCCCCACTCGGGCAGTTCGTCGAGCCGCGCGCGCTCTGCGGCTTCGTGGGCCTGCTTGCGCGCCTGCCAGTGCCGCGCCTGCTCGTGGTAGCCGCCGGTGATCTGCTTCTGCGCCAGTTCGTAGGCCCTGCGCGCGCCCTCCCGTTGCTGGATCGCCCACCGGGTCAGCACCACGCCGGGCGTCACCGCGATGACGGCGAGCAGCAGCAAGGCGACGGTGAAGCTCGTGGACAGACCGGCGGCGACGGCAGCGAACAGGACCAGAACGGCCGCGACGGCGGCGCTGGCCGGGAGCGTCCGGCTCACTCTGCGCTGGGCGGCGGCCTCGGTCTCGGCGACGCGCCGCGCGAGGTAGTCCGGCAGCGCCTGCTGCTGCGGCGGCGGATCGGGGAACGGGGTGAGGAACCACCAGCGGTCCCGGAACACCCATCCGATGCGGGGGTCGGGGCTGAACAGCCGCTCGCGGCGCGACAGCGGCCCCCCGTGATCGACCGGTTCGCCCCTCACGACGCTGTACCCCCGCTCTGCTCTCGGGTGCCGACTCGGCCGTCGCGCCTCCGGGCCGGACGCGGGGAGCGCGGTGCGCCCGGTGGGCCCGTTGAGCGTGGTGAGCACGGCGATGCCGCGAACAACCCAAGCAGATTGACACGGAACTTGTCAGGCCCTCCGTCGCAAACCGGCCTTCACAACGACACTCTTGCTCAATACCCTGACTGCCCATGGCGGGGGCGGCGGAGATCTGGGACGTGGTGCGCGGCCTGCCGGTGTGCAGGCTGCTCGAGGTCCCGCGTCCGGACCGGGCGGACGGCCGGGACGAGTGGCGCGACCAGCGGCTCGCGGCGCTGGTGTCGGCGTACCACGCGGGCGGCGAGCCGGTGCTCGTCGGCTGGCGGCGGGCGGCGGCGTTCGGGCCCACGGAGGTGCTGGTCGGCGGGTCCGGGCTCGTCGCCGACCGGGACGGGAGCGCGGCAACGCTGAGCCTGCCGGCGGGCGGGCGCGGCGTGCTGCTCCCCGACGGGGTCGCCGCCGCCGCGATGCCGCACTGGGTCGGCATCGGCGGCGTCGCGGACGGCCTGCTCGCCGACGACCCGGCCCGCGAGGAGCCCGCCAGGCCGTCGCTGGAGGACGGTCTGCTCTCGGTGTGGACGCAGCCGTTCGCCTGGCTGCTGGTGGCCGAGCCGGTGGACGCGTCCGAGGCCGCGCGCCTCGCCGACGACCTCGCCGACCGGCAGCAGCGCGCCCGGTCGATGGCGGAGCTGTCGCCGGAGGAGTCGGTGGCCGCCGTCCGGATGGAGCGGCGGCACCGGGAGCTGCGGCGGGCGGCGGCGTCGGGGCTGTGGCGCGTGCGGCTGGCGGCCGGGGCGGCGACGCCGGCGGCGGCCGCGCGGGTGGCGGCGCTGGTGTGCGCGTCGGCGGACCTGACCGGGCTGCCGTACGCGCTGGTCCCGGGCGTGGACGGGCCGTTCGAGGCGAGCACGCAGCTGGTGGCGGCGCTGGCGCGGCCGCCCGTCCGGGAGGTCGCCGGGGTCCGGTTCGTGATGCGGCCGGAGTTCGACGTGACGCCCGAGCCGGCGCCCGGGTCTGCGGACGGGTCGGCGGGCGGGGGCGTCCCGCTGGGGCGGGTCCTGGACCGCGACCGGCGCGAGGTCGGGTCGCTGTCCCTGCCGCTGCCCAGCCTGAACCGGCACACGTTCGTGTGCGGCGCGACCGGGTCCGGCAAGTCGCAGACGATCCGGTCGCTGCTGACCGCCGCGTCGGCCGCGGGGCTGCCGTGGCTGGTGGTCGAGCCGGCGAAGGCGGAGTACCGGGCGATGGCGTCCCGGCTCGCGGCGGCGGGGGCGCCGGGCGCGGAGGTCGTCGCGATCCGGCCGGGCGACGCGGAGGCGATCGCGGCCGGGATCAACCCGCTCGAACCGGCTCTCGGCCCGGACGGGCGGCCGTTCCCGCTGCAGACCCACGCCGATCTCGTCCGGGCGCTGTTCCTCGCCGCGTTCGAGGCGGACGAGCCGTTCCCGCAGGTGCTGTCGGCGGCGCTGACCCGCTGCTACGAGCGGCTCGGCTGGGACCTCGCGCTCGGCGAGCCCGCCGTGCCGGGGACGTCGCCGCGCTATCCGACGCTCGCCGACCTGCAGTCCGTCGCCGAGCAGGTCGTCTCCGACATCGGGTACGGCCAGGAGATCACCGACAACGTGCGCGGGTTCATCCGGGTGCGGCTGTCCAGCCTGCGGCTCGGCACGACCGGGCGGTTCTTCGAGGGCGGCCATCCGATCGACTTCGACGCGCTGCTCGCCCGCAACGTCGTCTTCGAGATCGAGGACGTCGGCGACGACCGCGACAAGGCGTTCCTGATGGGCACCGTCCTGGTCCGGCTGGTGGAGCATCTGCGGCTGCGGCAGGGCGGCGGCGGTCCGGCGGGGCTGCGGCACCTGACGGTGTTCGAGGAGGCGCACCGGCTGCTGCGGCGCAGCGAGCAGGCGGGCCCGGCGGCGCACGCCGTGGAGACGTTCGCGAGCCTCCTCGCGGAGATCCGCGCGTACGGGGAGGGGCTGGTGGTGGCGGAGCAGATCCCGTCCAAGCTCGTCCCGGACGTCATCAAGAACACCGCCGTGAAGATCGTGCACCGGCTGCCCGCGCGGGACGACCGGGACGCGGTGGGCGCGACGATGAACATCACCGAGGCGCAGTCGCAGTTCCTGGTCACGCTCACGCCGGGCGAGGGCGCGGTGTTCACCGACGGCATGGACTTCCCGCACCTGGTGCGCGTCCCGGACGGCTCCCGGCTGGAGCGTCCGGACAGCCCGGCGCCACTGGCGTCGCCGGGCGTACTGGTGACGCCCCGGAGCGGGACGTGCGGAGCCGACTGCCGCGACTCCCCCTGCACGCTGCGCGACATGCGCACGGCCCAGCGCGCCGTGGCCGAGCGTCCGGAGCTGGTGCTGTGGGCGGAGCTGTCCGCCGCCGCGCACCTGACGGGCTGGGGCGCGCCGGGCCTCGACCTGGCGGTCCTGGACGGCCTCCCCCGGCGGCTCGCCGACTGCGCCGTCTCCCATGCGGTGGACGCCGCCGTCGCGTCCCGTACCGCGCCCGGCGCGTTGGCCGACCACATGGTGGCGTCCCTGAACGGCGTCGCGTGCACCGAAGACGAAGCCGTGTACTTCGCGGCCCCTTACCGGTGGTGCCTCGTCCTAGAAGAACTACAGCAAGCGCACAAAATGGACCCTGGCGGTGCCCGTCACCCGCTTAGCCGCGAATGGGAAGGCCGCTACAAGCGGTCCATTCCCGGTGGCACTCTCGCCGACCAACTCAGTGCCGTGTCCGCCTGGTGGGAACGCGACCAACGCGACATGGACGCGCGCGCACTCGCGCTCTGGGGCACCGGTTCGGCCATCGAGAACGCCGTAGGGGCGCTGCGGACGGACGCCGACTGGGCCGACCGCCTCCGTGAGTCGGCCTCGCGCCTGCGCAACGCGGACGGCATCGTCGGGTCGTTCGTTTCAGGCGGGTCGTTCATTTCAGGCGAATAGAGGGCCGCTCATGCACCATGGAGCCATGGGGATTCTTGAGCAGGTCGCGCCGAACCTTATCGACGTCCTCCGCCGCGACGCCTGGTGGATGGGCTGGAACACGTTCCTCGCCTGGATTCCGGTCGGTCTGGCCTTCCTGCTCTTCCGCGGCCACCGCGTCTCCCGGTCGCCGTTCTGGTGGGCGGGGCTCGTGCTGTTCGTGCTGTTCCTGCCGAACGCGCCGTACGTCGTCACCGACCTGGTGCACCTCCGCAACGACATGCTGCTCGCCGACCGCGGCGGGCCGGTCGTCACGGCCGTCCTGCCCGTCTACGCGGTGCTCATCGGCTCGGGCTTCCTCGCGTACTACCTCTCGCTGTCCGCCGCGACGCGCCACCTCACCCGGCTCGGCCTCGGCGCGTGGAACGGCCGCGTCACCATCGGCGCGCACGCGCTCTGCGCGATCGGCGTCTTCCTCGGCCGCTGGGCCCGGCTGAACAGCTGGGAACCGGTCGTGGACCCGCACGCCACCATCGAGCGGATCGTCGTCCAGCTGACCTGGACGTGGGCGCCGATCCTGATCCTGGCGGTCTTCCTGGTCACCTGGATGTGCCATTTCATGACGAAGGCCATCGCCGAAGCCTCGTTCGACGCGACGCTGAAGAGCGCCCGGCGGCTCCGGGCGACGCGCACGTCCTGACCCTCGGCCCGGGGGCTCAGGCCGCGTAGTTGCGCAGGACGCGGAGGGCGTCGGCGGCGTGCGGGCCCTCGGCCGTCAGCGCGGTCTGCTCCGGGGTGAGTCGGCGGGCTCCGACGCGGCAGAACTCGGCGGCCGGACCCGTGATGCGGGACGGGGCGGCCGGGTCGCCGAACGTCCAGTGCGTCCCGTCGGGCGCGGTGAGGTCGCAGTAGACGGGCGCGTCCGGGAGACCTTCGACGGAGAAGGCGTAGGGCAGCGTGCGGTGGGCGAGCCACGCGATGTGCCGGATCCGGGCGGTGTCGGGGTAGGGCACGCCCAGCGGGACGGCGATGTCCTGGGCGTGGGCCCAGTGCTCGGCGATCCTCGTCGTGGCGAGCGTGCGCGGGGACAGCGGCGTCCGCACCCACGACAGGCGCGTGCCCGGCGGCTGCGCGCGCAGGAAGTCGGCGACGGCGTAGGCCGTCTTGCGCCAGCGCTCCAGCAGGTCCGCCGGCGGCATGCCGCGCTCGGCGGCAACCATGTCGGCGACGACGCCGTCCACGGTCTTGGCGGCGTCGGGCGACAGGAAGGCGGTGGCCTCCCCGCCCGACGGGTCGCTGATCACTTCGTTGGTCTGCGCCAGATGCAGGACGACGTCGGAGACGGTCCAGCCCTCGGCATCGGACGGGCGGGCCCACTGCTCGGGGGCCAGCGCCGCCAGCATCGCGTCCAGTCGCCGGAACTCCGCGGTCAGGTCATCGAACACGTCCGCCATCCCGCCACGATAACCGAACGAAATTCGGCCTGCCGCGTCCACAGTCGGTCAGGTGAGCTTCTCCAGCCGGTCGGCCGCGGCGGCGGCGCCTCCGGCGGCGGCGAAGGTCTCGCGGGCGGCCTCGGCGGCGGCGCGGTGCGGGCCGCCGTCCGCCAGCACGGCCGCGAGCGCCGCGCGCAGCTCCTCGGGACGGGCGTCCTCGAAACCGACGGCGACGCCCGCGCCGGCGGCCTCCACCCGGCTCGCGATGACGGGCTGGTCGCCCCGCACCGGCGCCACCACCAGCGGGAGGCCCTGCGCGAGCGACGCGCACACCGTCGCGTGCCCGCCGTGGCAGACGACGGCGGAGAGCCGTTCGAGGAGCTTGCCGCGCGGCACCCGCTCGCGGACGAGCACGTTCGGCGGCGGCTCGGGCACGCCGCCCGGCGGCGCCTCGACGACCGCCTGGACGTCCATGCCGCGGACGGCCTCGGCGGCGGCCCGCAGGAACCCGGTCGCGGACGGCCCGGCGATCCGTCCCAGCGAGACGAGGACGGCGGGCCGGCCGTCCAGCCACTCCCACGGGAACGCGCACGGCGCGGAGCGTCCCGGCGCGGGGCCGACGAACGCGAAGTGGTCCGGGAAGAACGAGGTGTCGCCGACGAGCGCGGAGGTGGCGAACACCAGCGTGAGGTGGTCGGAGAAGCGCAGGTCGATGAGGTCGTCGATGCCGTGGTCGAGCTGGAAGTCGCCGATGCGGTCGCGGACCTCCTCCTCGGCCTCCGGCAGCGCGGCGAGCGGGCGGGTGAACTCGGCGGGCGAGGCCGCGAGGGTCGCCCACGGGAGCTCGCGGCGCCGGGCCGCGACCGGCGCGGCCAGGACGAACTGGTCGGCGACCACCGCGTCCGGGCGGAAGCGGTCGGCGGCCTGCTCGACGCCCGGCATCATCGCGTCGCCGAGCGGGACGAGGAAGTCGTCCCACAGCAGGCGGAGGGCGTCGAGGCCGCGCCGCTCCAGCCACCGGTCCCGCATCGCCGCGCAGTCGTCGCCGGCGGCGGAGAAGATCCGGGAGCCGGGCCGCAGCAGCGCCTCCAGGGTCGGGCGGTGGCCCGCCCAGGCGACCTTGTGGCCGCGGCGGCCGAGTTCGGCGGCGACCGCCGCCGCCGGGGCGATGTGGCCCGCCAGCGGCGGCATCGCGAACAGGAAGCGGCGCTCGGGTGTGCGCGCCCGCTGGATGCCCGGGTCCCCGAGGATGGACGGGACCTGGACGCGGCGGGCGCTCGCGCGGCGCTGGGTCATGCTCGGCTCTCCTCCATGTCGGGTCCGCCGGACGCGGTCGTCCAGGCGACGACGTGCCCGTCGAGTTCGCGTGTCCGCACGGTGCTGACCGTTCCGCCGGCGGCGATGAGGAGCCGTTCGGCGTCCGCGACGGTCACGACGAGTTCGGAGCCGTCCGCCGCCGCGTTCATCGACTGGAGCACCGCCTGCTTGGCGGCGCGTACCCGCGCGTTGTTCTCGTTGACGGCGAGCCCGATGCCGGCCTGGTCGCGGCCGGGCCGTACCAGGGCGACGCCCAGTTCGGCGGACGAGGCGATCGAGACGGTCAGGGGTTCCTCGAAGGGGCCGGTCACGGTCGGCCCTTCGTGGACGGTCAGTTCGGCGGGGAACAGGGGCCCGTGGCCGTTGCGCCACAGGTGGTCCCTGACGGCGTCCTTGGCGGCGATGCGTCCGAGCAGCCACGGACCCTGCGCGACCGGCGGGAGGGCGTCGTACTCGGCGCGCTCCACCGCGCCGAGGTACTGGCGCATGAGGAGGTCGCGGGACGCGGTGCCGTCCCAGCGTTTGCGGGCCACGGTCCAACCGCCCGGTTGGGGCTCCCCCGTCCCCGACACCTCCGGGGTGAACTTCATCCGCCAGAGGGCTTCGTCGGTGTAGAAGCGGTGGGTGGTCCATCCGTCGATGCGTGCCCACACCGTGCCGTTCTCGTGGAGCATCTCCGCCGAGCAGCGCATCGTCGTGTCGGTGAGGGACTGGTTCCAGATGGTCGTCTCCAGGCGTTCCCCAGGGGACGGCAGGGGCCCGTACAGCAGGACCCGTTCGATCCCCACCGGGAACACCGTCTGGTTGGTGTCGCCGTACACCTGGATCCAGTGGGCGCAGAGCTGCCCGGCGCTGTCCAGGAGCGCGCCCGGCGTGGGCAGTGCGGTCAGGACGGCGTGCACACCGTCCTCTGCCAGAGCCGTGATCTCACTGATGCCGCGGTAGTGCGGGCCCTGGAACATCCAGCGTTCCTCGTACAGCCGCTCGGCGGTGACGATGGGCGGCCCCTCGATGGTGAGCGGCGTGCGGTCCGGGACGGGCGGCAGCGGGTAGTGCTCGGCGAGCAGGACCGTCCCGTCCGCGTAGCCGGGGATGTCGACCTTCACCCTGCGCACGCGGTCGCCGTCGTCGACGAGGTAGGCGCGGATGTCGGCCGTCGTCGGCGGCGCGGCGACGACCCACCGGATGGAGCGGACGTTCTCGAACCCGACGACGACCATGTCGGGCAGCAACTCGCGCGCGGCGCCCGCCATCGCCTCCGCCAGCGTCGCCACCGGGACGACGGGCAGCCGGTCCGACATCTCCGGCCAGCCGGGCGCCTGCGCGACCAGGCAGTGGTCGGCCAGGAACGGCATCGCCTCGACGGAGAAGACCCGGGAGACGCTCAGCTCGGCGCCCGCCGGGGACGCCTCGCCCGACGCGACCGGCGACGACGGCCCGGCACCGAGCGCCTCCAGGACCGACTGCGCCCCGGTCGCCGCATCGTTGAGCAGCGCCTCCAGCTCCGCCAGCACGGGGTCGTCGGCCGGGAGCGCGGGCACGCCCGGTGCCGGGCGGATCGGCTCCACCGCCCCGTCCAGCCTGACCAGTGGCGTACCGAGGTCGAGCCGCATGCCGGTGGCGGGCGCGGGCGGCGGGGAGGCGCCGTAGCCCTCCGCCCACAGCGCGGCGACGACGCGGCGCAGCTGCGCCATCCCGTCCCGCTTCGGCACGTTGACGGCCATCGCCAGGTGCTCGCGGTCGCCGAGCCGGTCGGCGACGAACCCCGGCAGCCCGCCGGGCCCGACCTGGACGAACGCCCGCACGTGCGCCGTCGCGTACAGCTCCTCGATCAGCGCGCTGAACCGGACGGGTTCGCGCAGGTGCCGGACGGCGAGGTCGCGGACCTCCTCCGGCGCGCCCGGGACCGGCGCCGCCGTGCACCCCGACCACAGCGGGACGCGCGGCGCGCGGATCTCCAGGCCCTCCAGCGAATGCCGCACCTGCTTCTCCGAGGCCTCCGCCAGCGGCGTGTGGAACCCCGCCCGGAACGGCAGCTCCTGCCCGAGCACGCCCTCGGACGCGAGCCGCCCGAGGACCTCGCGGACCGCCGCCTCCGGGCCGCAGACCACCGACTGGTGCGGGCAGTTGTCGTGGCTGACGAAGACCCCGGACACGGCGGCCGCGGCCTCCTCCGCCTGCGCCGCCCCGCACCCGAGCACCGCGTACACGGCGTCGGCCCCGCCGGTGCCGTCGAGGTCGCGGACGAGCGCGCCCGCGTCGCACATCCCGGCGGCGGCCATCGCCGCCCACTCGCCGAGGCCGTGCCCCGCGACGACGTCCGGTTCGACGCCGAGCTCGGCGAGCGCGGCGGCCAGCAGCCGCCCGACGGCCATCGCGTCGGCGGCGCGGCCGAGCAGGTCGGCGCGGCCGGTCAGCTCGGGCGACGGCATGCCGAAGTGCTCGGCGACGTCGTCCACGCGCGGGTCGAAGGCGGGCTCGAAGCCGGGGAACAGGAACGCCAGCCGCCCGCCCTCGGCGAGCAGCGGCCGCGGGGAGAACCACACGTCGCTGCGGCCCCGCCAGGCCGTCCCGCGCTGGACGACGGCGCGCGCCAGGTCGAGCCTGCGCGGTGTCGGGCCGACGATCGCGAGCCGGCACGGCAGGTCGGGGACGTCGTCGGAGGTCCGCGCGAGGAGGTCCTCGTCGGGGACGTCCAGCGCCTCGGCCTGTTCCTCGGGGGTCCGCGCGGCGAGGCGCAGCACCGCCTCGCCGTCGCCCGGCGCGGCGACCGTCCGCCGCCGGGCCCGCCGCGGGGCGGCCGGCGGCGGCTCCTGCAGCACCAGGTGCGCGTTGACGCCGCCGAACCCGAACGCGTTCACCACGGCCCGGCGCGGCCCGCCGCGCCGCTCCCACTCGGCGGCCTCCCGGACGAGCCGGAGCCGGCCGTCCGCCAGCGCCGGATGCGGGTCGTCCGCGTGCAGCGTCGGCGGCAGCACCCCGTCGCGCAGCGCGAACGCCGCCTTGATCAGCCCGGCGATCCCGGCGGCGGGCATCGCGTGCCCGATCATCGACTTGACGGTGCCGAGCCCGACCGGCGGGCCGTCCGCGCCGAGCACGCGGCGCAGCGTCGCGAGCTCCGCCTCGTCGCCCGCCGGGGACCCGGTGCCGTGCGCCTCGACGAGCCCGACCGCGCCGGGCTCCGCCGGGTCCAGGCCCGCGTCCCGCCAGGCGCGCTCGACCGCGAGGACCTGCCCGTCCACCAGCGGGCTCATGCCCCCGGCGGCGCGGCCGTCGCTGGACGACCCGGCGCCGAGGATGACGGCGTGGATCCGGTCGCCGTCCCGCTCGGCGTCGGGGAGCCTCTTGAGCAGCACCATCCCGGTGCCCTCGGCGAGGAGCGTCCCGTCGGCGGACCGGTCGAACGGGCGGATCGTCTCGCTCGGGCTCAGCGCGCGCAGCCGGCTGAAGACGCTCCACACGGCGGCGTGATGCGCGTGATGGACAGCTCCGGCCAGCATCGCATCGGCCTGCCCGCTCCGCAGCGCCCGCACGGCGTGCTCGACCGCCAGCAGCGCCGACGCGCACGCCGCGTCCAATGTGTACGCCGGGCCGCGCAGGTCGAAGGAGGCGGCGATGCGGGACGCGGCGAGGCTCGGCACCAGCCCGGCGGACGCGTCCGGCCCGTCCGGGCCGAGCCGGTCGCAGAACGCGCGGCGGATCTCCTCCAGCCGCGGCCGCCCGAGCTCGGGCACCAGCTCGGCGAGGATCCCGGCGACCTGGTGGGACGTCCTGACCCGCTGGTCGTGCCGGACCGCGCCCGGCGCGAGGTAGCCGCCGCGCCCGACGACCACGCCGATCCGGGACCGGTCGGGCAGCCGGTCGCCGCCGCCCGCGTCCGCGATCGCGTCCCCGGCGGTGCGCAGCGCGAGCAGCTGGTCGGGCTCCATGCCCGGCACCGCCGCCGGCGCGATCCCGAACCGGGCCGGGTCGAAGGTGGCCACGTCGTCGACGAACCCGCCGCGCCGGCAGTAGAACCGGTCGCTCTCCGGGGCGCGGCCGTAGGCGTCCGGGTCGTAGTAGAGCGCGGGGTCCCAGCGGCCGGGCGGCACCTCGGTGATCGCGTCGAACCCGGCCAGCACGTTGCGCCACAGCTCCGCGGCCGACCCGGCGCCGGGGAACACCGCCCCCGCGCCGACGATCGCGATCGGCACCCGGTCCTCGCTCACCGGTCGTCCCCGGTCAGCACCACGTGCGTCTCGCCCCCGTGCGCGATCTCGCGCAGCAGCGCCGCCGCGCCGGCGTCCGGATCCAGCGGGACGCCGCACGGCTCCGCGCCGTCCACCGCCCACGGCCCGAGGGAGGCGGCGAGCACCCGCCCCCGCAGCCGCGCGCGCCACACGTGCGCGAGCGTGCCGCACGCGTCGTCCGCCGCCGCGTCCCCGGCCCGGCCGCGCTCGCCGGTCACCCCGGCGAGGCCGCACAGGACGGCGAGGAACCCGAGGTCCGGCCGCACCGCCTGGACGAGCGCCACCGCACCGTCCACCTTCACCTGGTAGGCCCGCTCCGGGGAATCGGCCGTTCCAGGCAGCGCGGCGCCGTGCACCACGCCGTCCAGGCGCCGATGGGTGAGGTAGACGTCCTCGACGACCCTCCGGAGGGCCTGCGGGTCGTCCACCGCGTGGTACCGGACGGACGCCGCAAGCTCGCGCAGGTCGCCCAGCCGCAGGTTCTCCTCCGCCGCGCCGCCCGCCAGCTCGATGTGGCAGCCGCTCGTCCGGGCCAGCTCCCGGGCCACGCACACGGTGACCTCGTGCTCGGCCCCCGTCAGCAGGACGACCCCGTCCCGCCCGAGGCTCAACGCCGGACCCTCTCCGAGCGGCTCCGCCGGCAGCAGTTCCAGCCCGTGCCGCAGACCGTTCTCGTGCCCCACCACGACCGGCGCCTCGGCGGCCAGCAGCTCCGCCATGACGCGCTGGGCGATCGCCCGCGGCGTCTCCTTGGTGTCCATGTCGACGGCCCGCACGAGCACCTCGGGATGCTCCTCGGCGACCGTCCGGGCAAGACCGCGCAGCCCCGCACCGGGTGCCGGGTCACCGACGCCGCCGCCCCGGAACCGGTGCCCGAACGTCCCCCCGGCCCCGCTCGCGAGGACGAGCCACCGCAGCCCGCCGTCCAGGGCCCGCTGGATCCCCGCGAACCCCCCGGGCAGCACGCTCGCCGCCCCCGGCCGGAGCGCCGCCAGATGGACGAGCCCGTCGCAGGGCCCGTCGACGTCCGTCGGCGTCCGCACCTCCGCCCCGTGGCGTTCGAGCAGGTCGCCCAGTTCGAGGGCGATGCCGCAGCCGTCGTCCACCAGAAGGAACCGCCGCCCGGCGAAGACCGTCCCCGAGTCGGGCGGCGCCGGCAGCGGATCGAGATCCACGACCCGCGGCACGCTCCGCACCACCTGCCGAGCGACCCGCCCGCCGGGCCGCGGCCACACCTGCGTATCCACCCGCCGCATCCGCGGCACCCCCGCATCCGCCGCCCCAGCCGCAGCCGAGGACGCAGCCGCATCCAACGGCGCTGCCTCAGGCCAAGCCGACACCCCAGGCCCAGGCGCCACGTCCGCCCGAGGCGACGGCGCGGACGGCGACACAGACGCAGGCGAGGACACAACCTCATCTGGCGGCGCTGCCTCAGGCCAAGCCGACACCCCAGTCACAGGCGGCGACGCGTCCGCCCGAGGTGTCGGCGCGGACCACGTCCCAGACGCAGGAGAGGACGCGGCGGCATCCGGCAGCGCTGCCTCAGGCCGATCCAACACTCCAGGCACAGGCGGCGACGCGTCCAGCTGAACTGAAGGCGCGGACGGCGGACCAGACGCGGGCGAGTCTCCCGGCACAGGCGGCGACACGTCCGGCCGGATTGGAGGCGCGGACGACGTCACAGGTGCGGGTGAGGGCGCGGGCGCATCCGGGAGCGCTGTGTTGGGGCGGGGTGGTGGTGGGGTGGTGGGGCTGCCGGATAGGGCGGCTGTGCGGACGTGTGCGCTGGTCCTGGGGCGGGCCGGTGTGTCGTCGGCCGGGGCCGGGCGGGATGCTGGGACGGGGGCCGTCAGGTGGCGCAGGACGACGTCCCTTTGGGCGGCGAGGATCTCCCGGCTCGTGCGCAGGTACTCCAGCACCGCGGAGTCGTCCCGGGCGAGGCCCGAGACGCGCCGGGGCGGGCGGAGGGCGCCCGCCGGGTGGTCGCCGTCGGCGGTGCGGACGGAGTGACCGCCGACGATCCAGCCGGGCGCGGCGGGCACGCCGGTGAGGAGGCGGGCGCCGCGGCCGGCGAACAGCGGCAGCGGGTCGACCGGGACGCCGGCGGCGGCCAGTTCGGCGAGCGCGCGCAGCAGCGTCACCAGGCCGTTCTCGCCGGGGACGGCGCAGCTCACCGCGGTGTGCGGGCGGTCGCCGAGGGTGGTGCCGACGAGGTCGGCGAGGGCGCGTCCGGTCGCCACGAAGGTCCGGGCGCCCGCGTCGTACATCGCCTCGATCCGCGCGGCGGCGGGGACGGGCGGGGACGGCACCGCCGCCAGTTCGGACGGCTCCGTCTCGTAGGGGCGGCCGGTCGCGGCGGCCCAGACGGGGAACGCCGGGGAGCGCAGGTCGCGGCCGAGGAGTCCGCCGCGGGACGGGTCCGCGCCGATCTCGACCATGTCGGTGTCGTCGATGGCGCCGGCGGCGCAGAGCGCGGCGAGTTCGCCGCGGCCCTGCCCGGCGGCGAGGTCGGGGTGGACGCCGACGGCGGTCAGCAGCCGGTGGACGGCGAGTCCGGCGACGGCCGCCCCCGTGTCCCCGCCGGCGAGGCGCAGCAGGCGCTGGAGCCGGGGGAAGGCGACGAAGAGGTCGGCGGCCGCCGCCGGCGCGTCCGTGTCGTCCGCGTCGGGGAACAGGAACGCGACCTGGCCCGGGTCTCCGGCCGCGACGCGGATGCCCGGCGCCGGGCGCAGTTCCGCGGCGAGCGCGAGCTTGGCGCGCAGGTCGTCCGGTCCGGTGGCGACGAAGGCCGCCCGGACCGGGCCGTCGAGGGAGGCGGCGGTGCGGGCGAGGTCGCGCATCCGGGGCGCTCCCTCGGCCAGGCGCGCCAGCCGGTCGGCGGCGGCGCGCGCGGCGGCGTCGTCGTCACCCCGGATCAGGAACAGCTCGGCGGGCCATTCGGCGAGGCCCGACACCGGTTCGGGGGCGCCCTCGTAGCCCGCGAGGACGGCGTGGAAGTGCGCGCCGCCGAACCCGGAGCCGCTCACCCCGGCGAACCGCTCGCCGGGGCGGACCGCCCACGGCCGGGCCCCGCCGTCTCCGGGCAGCACGCCGGTGTGCAGCGCGTACGCGGTCTTGATGAGCCCGGCGAGGCCGGCGGCGCACCTGGTGTGTCCGATCTGCGCGGAGACCGACCCGAGCGCGACCTGCCCGACGGACGACCGGGCGACGCCCGCGCGCTCGTAGGCGCGGTCCATGGCCCGGCGCCGGCCGCCGGCCCCGGCGACGGACTTCACCACCGCGTAGATCCGGTCGCCGTCGCGTTCGGCGTCGGCGAGGCGCTTGAGGACGACGCACGCGACGCCCTCGCCGAGCACGACGCCGTCCCCGTCGTCCCCGGACGCGGGCAGCAGCCGGTCGAGGACGCCGTCGCGCAGGTCGGCGCCGCCGCACAGCACCATGGCGCTGGAGCCGGCGGCGAGGTCCTTGCAGGCGGCGTCGAGGGCCGCGAGGGACGTCGCCCCGATGGCGCAGGCCGTCCCGCCGAGGCCGAGGCGGCCGGCGATCCACCCGGCGACGGCGCCGGTGCGGACGCCGTCGAGGGTCTCCCCCGCCGGTCGCGGGAGCTGCTCGTCCAGTCCGGGCGGCAGTTCGCCGAGGTAGGACGGGAGGGTCGCGCGGAGCGCGTAGCCCGCGGCGAGGTCGCCGCCGCCCTCGGCGGCGAAGAACACCGAGGTCCGGGGGCGGTCGAACGGGCGGTCGGCGTAGCCGGCGTCCCGCAGCGCGCGGGCGGCGACCTCCACTGACAGCAGGTGCATCGGGTCGATGCCGCCGATCTCGCCGGGGGCGATGCCGTGGGCGTCCGCGTCGAACGGGATGTCGGGGACGAGCCCGCCCCACTTCGACGGCGTCCCGTCCCCGGCCTGCGCGGCGCCGGCGACGACGTTCGCCCAGTACCGGTCGGCGTCGGGGGCGCCGGGGAAGACGCAGCCGATGCCGATGACCGCGATGTCGGCCGGGCGCGGCGCGGCCCGGGCGGTGTCGCGCGGCCCGATGCCGAGGTCGGCGGCCCGCGCCGCCAGGAGGTCCGTCGCACCGGTCGTGACCTGCTCGTGCAGGGCGGCGATCCCGACCGGGGCGAACCGCAGCGCGGCCGCCTGCCCCATCGCGTACAGGCCCTCCTCCCGCTGCCGGTCGGCGCCGACCGGGGTGTCGAGCCGCAGGCCCCGGCTGGCGAGGTGCAGCCGGCCGAGGTTCAGCTTCTCCAGGCGGCGCCGCACCTCCTGCGGCGGCGTCCCGGCCTGCTCCAGCTCGCGGCGGGTCTGCTCGAACGTCTCGATGTAGGGGGTGCGGGCGCAGCGGGCCGTCTGCCCGGGGGCGGTCTCCAGCAGGACGGTCTCCGTGCAGGCGAGCGCCACGTCGTGGTAGCCGGGCAGGATCGCGCCCGCCGCGACCGCCTCCGGCGTGAACAGGTACGCGGTGCCCATCAGGACGCGGACGTCGGCGCCCCGCTCGGCCAGCGGACCGGCGAGCGCGGCGGCCATCGCGGCGGACCGCGCGTCGTGCACGCCGCCCGCGAACATCACCGACAGCTCCGCGGCGTCGCCGCCGTCGCGGGCGAACGCCAGCAGCCGCGCCACCTGCGCGTCCCACAGCTCCAGGCTCGCGAGCGGGCCGGTCTGGCCGCCGCACTCGCTCCCCGCGAAGACGAACCTGCGCACGCCCTCGCCGAGGAGCCGGCCGAGCGGCTCGGGCGACGGGACGGGCAGGTACGCGGCGGTCCCCGCGGCCTCCAGCGCGGCGGCCTCCGCCGGGCTCCCGCCGCCGATGATCGCGTACGGGGGCCGAGCGTCGCCGATCGCGGCGAGCTGCTCGGCGCGCAGTTCCGGCGGCGCGCCCTCCAGCACGCCGGCGCCCCAGGGCCGGCCGCCGAGCCGGTCGGCGGTCTCGCGCAGCAGCGCCCGCGCCCGCGCGCCGTCCAGCGGGCCGAGCGCGAGGAACGGCAGGCCGCCGTCCTGCGCGACCGCGCCCGCGAACGCCGACCCGTCGCTGACCTGCGCCATCGGCCCCTGCACCGCGACCGGTTCGGGGCGCGGCGCCAGCGGCTCGGCGCGGACGGCGGCCCGGATGTGCCGGACGATCTCCGCGCGGACGGCCTGGACCACTCCCCCGGCCGTCTTGTGCCGGCCCGCGAGCTCCACGGCCGGACGGGCAACACCGGCGGGGGCGGGGCCGGTCAGGTCCATCTCGCGGACGAGCGCGAACTGCTCGTCCAGGACGATGCCTGCCGCGCCCCCCGCGACCGCCGCGGCGGCCGCGTGCGGTCCGAGGCCGCCCCCGGCGAAGACGGGGACTCCGGCGTCGGAGTCGGCCAGCAGCCGCTGCAACAGGATGAACAGGGACGGCCCGGCGGCGTGCCCGGCGTCCCGCGCGATGACCCCGACCTGGTCGGTCAGGCCGCGGCCGACGCGGACGGCCTCGGCGGCCTCCGCCGGGTCCGCGACCTCGATCAGCAGGCGGCGGCCGCGGGCGAACCCGGCGATGTCGAGCCAGTCGTCCGACCGCAGCGCGGCGGCGCCGGTGACGACCGTGCCCGCCTCGGCCGGGACGTCGGCCGGGCGCACCCCGCACCCCGCCGGGACGCGGACGCCGAACGGGCCCGTCCACCAGCGGCGGACGTCGGCCAGCGCGGCGAGCGCGGGCGCCCGGTCGTGGCCGAGGGCCAGGACGCCCGTCCCGCCCGCGCGCGCCACGGCCACGGCGAGATGGGGTGCGGGACGGCTCGACGGGGCGACCCCGATGATCTCCACGGGTGCCCGTTCTCCCCGCGCCGCGCCGTATTCGCCCGTGTCCGACGTCATGCAGTGCCCCCCGACATGCAGTGCCCCCCGACGTCCTTCTGCCGCCACAACGGTGCGCCACATTACGGTCGGCGACAGTTCGATCACCAAGACGACACACCCGAGGGCGTGTTGATGGCGCCGCCGCAAAGGAGATTGGAACGTCCCTTGGCGTGCGGAAGACCCGCGATGCGCACGATCGGGCGATGGTTCCGGCCGGACGGCCCGCGCGGGGAGGGGTCAGACGGTGAGCGCGGTGCGGGCGGCGCGCGGCGCGCGGATCCCGTGCCGGACGATGCCCTCGTCGAGCCACCGGTCGAGGTGCCGCCAGGTCGTCGTCCTGGCCTCCCGGCCGGTCAGCACGCCGAGGTGGCCGCCGGGCGCGACCTCGACCCGCACCTGCGGCGCCCCGCCCAGCAGGCCCGCGAGGGACCGGACGCCCCGGACCGGCGCGACGTGGTCGCCGCGCCCCGCGACGGCCAGCACCGGCACGCCGACCCGGCCGAGATCCACCCGCCGGCCGCCGATCGGCACGCCGCCGCGCGGCAGCGCGCCGTCTCCCAGAAGGGACCGGTAAATGCGCCGCGCGGCGCCGTCCGGATGGGCGATCGCCAAATGCCGGAAATGATCCATCGCCTCGATCTGCGCGAGGAAATCGGCATTGTCGAGGTGGGTCAGCACGCTGAATTGGCGGAGCAGGTAGTGGTCCAGGCCGGCCGCCCGGAAGCCCCGGTTCCCCGGCGGCGCAGCGCACTCCTCGGCGCACCGCTCGGCGAGCCGCGCCGCGCCCGCGTCCACCGGCGCGGCGACGGCCGCGACCGACGCGATCGGCAGCGCGGGGTCGTCGGCGGCGGCCAGCAGGGCGAGGGTCCCGCCCAGGCACCAGCCGACGATCTGCACCGGCTGGCCGCCCGCGTCCCGGCTCACCGCCCGGACCGCGCCCGGCAGCACGTCCCGGACCCACCCCTGAACGCCCAGGTCAGCGTCGCCGGACAGGGCCGTCCCGTGATCGAGCAGGTAGCTGAGGCGGCCCGCGCGGACGACGTGCTCGGCGAGGCTGCACCCGCGGCGCAGGTCGAAGCAGCGCGCCGGCGCGGCCGGCGGCGGGACGAGCAGCACCGGCGGCCCGGCCGGCACCACCCCCTCCGGGGGCCGGTACCGGGACACCGTCCGGCCCGGCCCGTCGTCGACGGTCTCCGCCGGCATCGGGCGCAGATCGGCGACCCGCCCGGCCACCGCCAGCCGCAGGGCATTGGACGTCGCGTCGCGCAGACCTCGCGGGGAAAAGATCATTTCGTCATTGTCCATCCGCATTCGACGATGCCGGCCGGAACGCTTTGGCCCAAGGCGGCCCCCTCCCGTCCCTGCCATTTCTACACTGGTCACCCCGTACCGAGAACATCGGGCTGTTAATCCTGCGTGAATTCGGCTTGACACCGGGGGCCGGAGGTGGCCGCGTGAGAATCTCGCCCGGCGCGGCGACATCGCGGACAATGACGGTCACCGTCCGTGGTGGCGGGCGGCGGCCCGGACCCCGTGCGGGCCGCCCCCGCGCCCGTCCCGCCGGTTCGGCCGCGCCATCCGGGGGACGGGTAGGGGGAACGGCGCCGAGGACGGACGAGGCGGGGAGTGGCGATGCCGGAACCGCACCTGACGGAGGTCGGCTGGGCGGGGTCGGTGCTGCACCTCGCGGGCCTGCTCGGGCCCGGCGGCCCCGTCCCCGAGATCGAGCTGGTGCTGCGCGACCGCGAGGAGGGCGGGGTGGTGCGGGTGCCGGCCGCCGCCGCGGCCCGCGACGGCGCCGTCGCCTTCGAGGCGCGGGTGGACGTCGCGTCGATCACGAACGGCGACCCGCTGCCCGGCGGGCTCTGGGAGGTGCGCCTGGCGGTCGGCGGCCCGGCGGGGCACGCCGTGCTCCCGCTGCGCCACGCCCCCGGGCTGGACGCGTCGCCGCGGCGGCTGTTCCTGCCCGGATCCGCCGCCGTCATCGCCTACTTCGACCGCGCGGGCGCCCTCGCGGTCGACGTCGGCGGCCGCCCGCACGCCGCCGGGTCGGCCCGCGCCGACCTGACGCGCTGGAACGCCGCGCGCCGGGAGATCGTCGTCGCCGGGCACCTCGGCCTCCGCGAGATCAGCATGCCGGTCTCGGCGACGCTGGTCCTGTCCGAGCGGCGCTCGGACCGCACGTTCGAGGTCATCGCCCTGCTGGAGGAGCGTCCCGGCCGGCTCTCCTACACCGCCGCGGTGCCGGTGTCGCGCGCGTTCGTCGACGACCCGCTGCCGCGCGGGGCCTGGGACGTCTCGCTGTGCCTCGGCTTCTCCGGGATGCACCGCGAACTCCGGCTGCTCGCCGCCGGGGATCCGGTGGAGGTGCGCGTGTGGCGGCGGCTGCGCCATGTGCGGGTGGCGTCCTCGGCCGCGCCCGGCCCGCTGACGATCACCGTCGACTGACGATCACCGCCGGCCGCGCCGGAACGTCACCGTCGGCCGCGCCGGAACGGGCTGTCCCAGGGGAACTGCCGGGCGGCCCCCACCACCGCCGACAGCAGCACGACCACGGACGCCCCGCCGACCAGGTTGAGGCCGGCGGTGGCGAGCGCCGCGTCCAGCGGGCCCCGCATCGTCAGCGGCAGGATCGTCAGCACGACGACGGCGATCGCCCCGATGCACGCGAACGCCCGCACGGGACGCGCCGCCGTCGCGAGGAGCAGGTGCATCAGCGCGGTCGCCTGGACCGTCGCCGCCGCCGCGCACAGCGCGTAGCTGGTCGCGGCCGGCGCCGCCGGGGTGTGCTCGCCCGCGAACACGGGGACCTCCACGCCGAACATCGCGCGCAGCGCCATCACCGCCGCGAACGCGAGACCGCCGCCGACCAGGGACGCGGAGATCCCCGTCCACCACAGCGGGCGCAGCGGCGGCCCGGAGTCGATCTCCTCGTGCAGGGCGACGAAGTCCTCGTACCGCCGCGGCGGCGCCTCCGGCGGGCGGCGGCGCGCCGTCGAGGGGCACCGGAACGACCGTTCCCAGGGCCGTGGCGCGGGGCGTCCGGTGCTCCTGCCGGGCAGGCCGCCGGAGTACCGCCCCGATGGCGAGTCGGGCATGTTCCCTCCCCCGGGTGCGAACGTAGTCGTGCTACCCGGCACCGAGGGGGGAACGCCCCCAAGAGCCACAATTTGCAGATGTTTGGTCACGAGACCGCCACCGCGAAACGGCGGCCCGCCCGCGGAAACGGCAATCCTCGGCCAAGAAAACGGCGATCCCCCGGGCGGTGCGCCCAGGGGATCGCCGTTTCGTCAGATCAGGGCGGCCGCCCGTCCGATCAGACCTGGCCGGCCTTCTCCAGCGCCGCGCAGCAGGTGCCGGTGATCAGCCGGGCCACCACGTACGGGTCGACGTTGGCGTTCGGACGGCGGTCCTCGATGTAGCCCTTCTTGTCCACCTCGACCTGCCACGGGATGCGCACCGAGGCGCCGCGGTCCGACACGCCGTAGCTGAACGTGCTCCACGCGGCCGTCTCGTGCATCCCGGTGAGCCGGCGCTCGATGTCGGCGCCGTAGTTCGCGACGTGCTCGTCCGCCTTCTCGGCGAGCGCCTCGCACGCCGTGATGATCGCGTCGTAGCCCTCGCGCATGGCCTTGGTCGAGAAGTTCGTGTGCGCGCCGGCGCCGTTCCAGTCGCCCTCCACCGGCTTCGGGTCGAGGGTCGCGGACACGTCGAAGTCCTCGGCGATGCGGTACAGCAGCCACCGGGCGATCCACATGTGGTCGCCGACCTCGAGGGGCCCGGCCGGGCCGATCTGGAACTCCCACTGGCCCGGCATGACCTCCGCGTTGATCCCGGAGATCTTCAGGCCGGCGGCCAGGCAGGCGTCCATGTGCCGCTCGACGATGTCGCGGCCGAACACCTCGTCGGAGCCCACGCCGCAGTAGTAGAAGCCCTGCGGGGCCGGGTAGCCGCGCTCGGGGAAGCCCAGCGGGCGGCCGTCCTTGAAGAAGGTGTACTCCTGCTCGATCCCGTACCAGGAGTCCTGCGCCGCGTACTGCTCGGCGATCGGGCGCAGCTTGGCCCGCGTGTTGGTCTCGTGGGGCGTGCCGTCCACGAGGTAGACCTCGCAGAGGACGAGGATGCTGTCGCCGCCGCGGATGGGGTCCGGGCAGGAGAAGACCGGCTTCAGCACGCAGTCCGAGTGGTCGCCGGGGGCCTGGTTGGTGCTGGACCCGTCGAACCCCCAGTCCGGCAGTTCGGCTCCGTCGGCGAGGATCCTCGTCTTCGACCGCAGCCGCGCGGTCGGCTCGGTGCCGTCGATCCAGATGTACTCGGCCTTGTAGCTCAACGTCGGTCCCTTCGTCTCCGCCTGGCCTCACGGGTTCGGCCCTAGAAACGTGCCAACCGGGCATTTCACACCTGTTGCCCGTTTGTGAACGGCATGTAACACGCCATCGTGACCTGCCGAGACCTTCGTCACACCCGCCCGCGGCCCCGCCCCGTCGGCGCGCGCGCCGATTCTCCCGTTTCGTACCGGCCGACGGTTTGCCGCAAAGCCCGCCGACTGTTTACCCGTCTCCCATCCGCGGATTACGCCGTCCGTTCGAAGATGATCGAGGAATGCCGTCCCGGAACACGCCGTGACGCATTCCTTAACAAGGAAAACAGAACGGGAGAAAAAGGGATGAGGCAAATATTCGCGGCCTCGCTCGGCACGGCCGTGGTGCTGGCGGGGCTCGCCTCGCCGGCGGCGGCCGGCCAGGTGGACGGCCGTACCACCGGGCGCACGCACATCGTGCCGCCCGGCCACTCGATCCAGAAGGCCGTCGACCGCGCCCGGCCCGGCGACACCATCCAGCTCAAGGCGGGCTACTACGAGGGCGGCGTCCTCGTCACCAAGCGCCTCACCATCCGGGGGGAGGGCAACAAGACGATCCTGCGCCCGGGCCGCCACGACAACTGCGCCAAGGCCAAGGCCCCCGGCATGGGGATCTGCGTGATCGGCCGGGCGAAGTACCCCGTCAAGGACGTGACGATCCGCAACCTGACGGTGCGCGACTTCAAGGGCAACGGCGTGCACGGCATGTACACCGACCACCTGACGGTGCTCGCCGTCCTCGCCAGGAACAACGGCGAGTACGGCATCGCGGAGTTCCGCTCCACCCGCGGCGAGTTCGTCTGGAACTGGGCCATCGACAACGACGAGGACGCCGGCCTGTACGTCGGCGACATCGCCGACGCGCGCGGGACCGAGGTCGCCCACAACCACACGTCCGGCAACACCCTGGGCGTGCTGGTCCGGCACGCCCACCACGTCACGGTCCGCGACAACGACGCCACCCGCAACTGCGTCGGCGTCGCGCTGGTCGACGACGGCCAGCCGGGCGGCCAGGGCCACAACAACGTCTCGGACAACAAGGTCGTCGAGAACAACCGGTCGTGCGCCGGGCACGGCCCCGTCCCGCCGCTGGGCGGCACCGGCGTCCTGCTCTTCGGCGGCGAGCGCAACACCGTCGCGAGGAACTTCGTGAAGGACAACCGGGGCAGGCTGCCCTACTCCGGCGGCATCGTCCTCTTCCCGGGCATCGCCCCGGAGCACGGCTTCGCCCGTCCCGCCCGGTTCAACCTGATCGAGGCGAACCGCGCCTTCGGCAACCGGCCGTTCGACCTGGTCGACAGGAGCGGCAGCAAGACCAACCGCTTCCGCGACAACAAGTGCCGCACCTCGAACCCGCGGGGCCTCTGCTGACCTGACCGCCGGCCCGAAGAAGACCCCGTCCCTGCCCGGGGTCTTCTTCGGATCCCGGGGTCATCGGGACGGCCCCCGCGCGGCCGGCCACGAGGAGCCGCCCCGCAGGACGCGCTCCCCGAGCGGCGTCAGCGCGTGGTGCACCGTCTTGCCCCGGCGCTCGCTGGTGATGAGCCCGGCGCCGCGCAGAGCCGTCGCGTGCTGGGACGCCGACGCCGCGCTGACCCCGAGCCGGGCGGCCAGCGCCCCCGTCGTGACCTCCCCGTCCGCGACCGACCGGAGCACGGCCGCGCGCGTCCGCCCGAACACCTGCGGCAGCGGGTCGAGGCCCGTCCCGCCGGCCGGCGGCGCCGCCGGGACCACCACGGCCGCCGGACCGTCCCCGCCGACCATGACGCGCGGCCCCGTGACGAACGGCGACGGGATGAGCAGGAGCCCCCGCCCCTGCAAGTGGACGTCCCCCTCGAGCAGCGTCTCGACCTCCAGCACCGGCGACGACCAGCGGACACCGGGATGCAGACTCCCCAACAGGCCGCCGATCCCGTCGCGGGCCATCGTCCGGGCATGCCCCGCCGCTTCGGCGCGCAGGTGGGCGCTCAGCTCGGCCCATTGCTCCGCGAGCGCGACCCGATGCAGATCACGCAGCCCGCAGACCAGCGTCCGCATCGCCTCCCGCTCCCCCGCGGCCAGGCGGCGCAGCCACGACGCCGGACGCGGGCCGCACGACCGCTCCAGCTCGGCACGGATCCGCCGGGCGGGCGTCGAGGCGACGGCGTCGAGCTCCGATTCGAGCCCCGGCACGTCCGTGTACGGCGTCAGGAAGTCGGGGACCCAGCGTCCGGGCGGCACCATGTCGAGCAGCAGGCGCGACGAGCCGGTGAGCCCCGGGCGCCGCCGCGAACGCAGGGCCTGGGCGCCGAGAACGGTCTGGGCGACCGGCGAAAGACCGGGAGTGACGCGGACCCGAACAAGGTCCTCATAGTCGAGCCAGAGCCGCAGCATGCGACATTTTAGCCATTTCCGAAATCATTGCGCCCGGGTCGGCGCCTCGTGGAAGGTGCGCCCATGAACGGACTCCGCGTGTTCTGCCGCACCGCCCCTTTCATGCTCCTGGCCGCCCTGGTCACCGCCACCCCGTCGGCGCACGCCGACGTCCGGCAGGGCGACATCGACGGCGTCCCCTACCGTGTCGAGGTCCCGAGCAACTGGAACGGGACACTGCTGCTGTGGAGCCACGGCGCGTACAGCCTGGAGTTCCCGCCCCCATCGGAGATCGCGCTCACGAACCACCCGGCCACAGAGCAATGGCTGCTCGACCAGGGCTACGCCCTGGCGGCCTCCCAGTACCGCACGGCACAAGGCTGGGGCGTAGTCGAGTCCGGCCTGAAGGACCAGATGGCCCTCCTCAACTGGTTCACCAGAAACGTGGGCGAACCCAAACGCACCATCTCCGCAGGCGCGTCCGCCGGTGGCCTGACCTCGATCCTCCTGGCGGAACGCAACCCCGGCCGCTTCACCGGCGTCGCGTCCCTCTGCGGCGTAGTCGGCGGCACCACGGGCCACTTCAACAGCGCCCTGGACGCGAACTACGCCATCAAGACGCTCCTGGCGCCGAACCTGGACCTGGTCCACATCAAGGACCCGCAGGCGAACACGTCCAACGCCCGAGGCGCCCTTACCTCCGCGCTGAACACCCCTGCGGGCCGCGCCCGCCTGGCCCTCTCCGCCGCCCTCGCCGACATCCCCGGCCGCTACACCTCACGGGCCCCCGCCCCGGAGACGACCACAGGCCAGATCGAGCAGCAGTACTACTACTCCGCCTATGACCGGGGCGCGTTCTGGGGCCTCAACCGCACGGACATCGAGGCGCGGGCGGGCGGCAACCCGTCCTGGAACACCGGCGTGGACTACCGCACGCTCCTCGCCCGCTCGTCCCAGAAGACCCTGGTAAAGAAGGCGTACCGCGAGGCGGGCCTGAGCCTCGGCAAGGACCTCGCCCGCCTGAACGCGGGCCCGCGCGTCAAAGCCGACCCCGCCGCCGTCCGCTACCTGGACCGCTACGGCACCCCCACCGGCCGGACGCCCTGGCCGGTGGTCACCCTGCACTCAACACAGGACGGCAGCGTCCCACCGGAGAACCAGCGCCGGTACGCCACCCAGGTCCACCGAGCCGGCAACCCGGCCAACCTGAAGCAGCTCTACGTGGACCGCGGCTACCACTGCACCTTCACCGCGTCCGAAGAGATATCGGCCCTCCAAACCCTCCTGACCCGCATGAACACGGGCCACTGGCCCACAACCCGCCCCACGGCGCTCAACGACGCTGCAGCCAAGCTGCCGTCCGCCACCCAAACGGTCTTCGACGCGGACCCGGAGCCGGGCATGCACCCGTCAGCCCCGTCCTTCACCCGCCACAACCCGTCCCCCTACCTCCGATAGCCACCGCGGGGGCATGACCCCCTGTTCCCTACGGAACAGGGGGTCTTCACCTGGGTCCGAGCAGATCCCACCGATTCCCGGCAACATCAAGAAACACCACGACCCGCCCGTACTCCTCATCCCGCGGCGAACCGACGAACTCGACCCCAGCAGCCGTCATACGTTCAAACGCGGCGTCGAAATCGTCCACCCGCAGGAAGAACCCCACCCGCCCGGCAACCTGGTCACCGACGACACGCGCCTGCCGCTCCCCGTCCGCCTGAGCCAGCAAGATCCCGCTCCCACCACCGGGCGGCCGCACCACGACCCACCGCTTGGCCCGCCCGTCATTGGTCACCGCCGGCGAGTCCTCAACGAGCTCGAACCCCAGCGCACGGGTGAAGAACTCGATGGCCTGGTCATAGTCGTCCACAACGATCGTGATCAGCTCGATCCGCACCCGCCGACAGTACCGATCGACGGCCCGGCGATGAGTTCGCCGAACGAGCGTGGTCCACACCTACAGAGCACGAACCGCGAACCTCGGAGGAGCCCATGACCGCCGCACTACCGCCCGTCGTCGACGCCGCCACCTGGCAACGCCACCTCGACGAACTGCGCGCCCGCGAGAAGGCCGCGACCCGCGAACTCGACGCGATCGCCGCCCAGCGCCGCCGGATGCCGATGGTCGAGATGCCCGACTACACCCTGGAAGGCGAGAAGGGCCCGGTGAGCCTGGCCGACATCTTCGAAGGCAAGTCCCAGCTGATCGTCTACAACCACATGTGGTTCCCCGGCGAGACCTGGCAGTGCCCTGGCTGCACCGGCTTCACCTCCCAGTTCACCCGCCTGGAGTTCCTGGACGCCTACGACGCCAGGTTCGTCATCGTCACCCAGGGCCCCATCAACGATGCCCTCGCCTACAAGGAGCGCACCGGGAACAAGATGACCTGGTACTCCACCGCGGACAGCCCCTTCGGCACCGACGTAGGCGCACCACCCGCCGGCGGCTTCGCCGTCAACGTCTTCCTGCGCGACGGCGACACCGTCTACCGCACCTGGCACACCAACGGCCGAGGCACGGAGCAACTGAGCCACACCTTCGCCCTGATCGACCTCCTCCCGTACGGCCGCCAGGAGGAATGGCAGGACTCCCCCGAAGGCTGGCCGCAGTCCCCCACCTACAGCCGCTGGCCGAGCTCCGAAACGATCGCCGCCACCTACGGTCCGACCACCTGACCCGTCCCAGGCCGCACCGGAGGCGATGCGTGCCAGCGGAACAAGAAGGTGATGAACTGCTGGCAAACACCAACCCCGCACAGCCGAACCGGAGGCCAACCGGATGGTCGAGAAGGAACCGTCAACAACAGGCACATGCGTGGCATGCAAACGGTCCTTCGAGTACGACCCCCGGAGCGTCCCGACGATCCTCATAGACCCGGAAACCGGCATGCCACCGGGCATGACGGTGGTGGGCTCCCTACGCCCGGCGACCCCCGAAGCCGTCGCCAGGTCAACAGACGAGCCAGTCTGCCCCCAATGCGTCACCAAGGCCCAGGAACACCAAGCAACAACCGAATCCCCCAACCATGACCCCTGGCCCTAACACCCCCAAACCCCAACCCCCCACAAACTCAAACCCCCTGACCCCCGAGGACGGCATGCGCGCGCCACCCACAGACCTAATGGCACGGACGTGCTGCGTGATCACAGGTTGTTCAAAGTCCTGACGTGCCGTGCCGCACCGTTGGCGGGCTCACGGCATGCAAACGGCACGGTGCCAGTCCTCCCGCGCGGCACGCACGCCCCCCCTGACCTTTGCGTCTGCCGTCCTCCCAGGCTCTGCGCTCCCGGGCCAGTGCCAGGGGGTGAAGGTGAAGCGCCCCACCGGACGAACGGCCTTCCTACCACCGCGGGGTATGTCAGAAGCGCTACTTCCAGAGGTAGTCGTAGCGGGTCGGTGCTTGGCCGACGTAGACCTGTCCGTCTCTGATCTGCCATTCGGTCTGGTGCCCTTCCTCGTGGAAGACGAGGAAGAGTCCGCACACGCGGTCGTTGTCCTCGTCCATGGCCGGGAGAGCGGCGATCTTTCGGACCAGTTCGAGAACATCGTCAGAATGCTGTGAGCGGACGGCGCGGGCGTAGCAGGCCGCGTCGAGCCAGCCGCCCTCAGGGAAGGTCCAGCCGTCCGCGTCTCCCTCGCGGATGATGCGCTCGGCTTCGGCCCTCTGCCCGTAGAACTCCAGCCAGCCCCGCACATACGCCCAGGTACTCATGCGTCCATGATCTCGGGGGGTCGCTCCCACCGTCGGCGGGCGGGCGACGCGCGGTCGGACTGCCGCCTTCTATTCTCGCCACCCGTCACACTGCCGCTGGGCCACTCTCTGTACGGGTCTGCCCGGTGGCCGTTTGAAGGGTTGGCGCCAGGGGTTTGATCCCCGGGATCGGGATCGGGCGGGACGCGTCGGCTGCTACGGGAGCCGTCGTAGTACGAGGCCCCGTTTCCGGTGTGGAAACGGGGCCTTGACGTGGGTGGGCGCGGACGGTTTCGAACCGCCGACTCCTCGCTTGTAAGGCGAGTGCTCTACCCCTGAGCTACGCGCCCGTGTTGCCGGGAAAGCGTACCCGGTTCGTGGGGGGAATCGCGAAACGGTATCGGGGGTCAGGAGGGTGGGGTGAGGCGGGTCAGGGCTGTGGCCAGGTGGTCGGTGGCGGTTCGGGGGGAGGCGGGGGGCAGGCTGCCCGCGAGGGTCAGGGCCAGGCGCATGAGGGTGGGGCGGGTGAGGCCGTGGCGGGTGGCCAGGCGCATGAGGTGCGGGTTGTCGAGGGCGCGGGTGAAGGCTCGGGCCACGGTGAAGGGGCGGCCGTTGGCGTGGCGGATGGCGGACGGGTAGGTCTGAAGGATCGCGTCGGGGGACGTTGTGCGGTGCGCCTTGATGATGGTTTCGGCGGCTATGCGGCCTGCTTCCAGGGAGTAGGCGATGCCTTCGCCGCTGAACGGGTTGACCATGCCGCCGGAGTCGCCGGCCAGGAGGAGGCCGGGGACGTAGTGGGGGCGGCGGCTGTAGCCCATGGGGAGGGCTGCGCCGCGCAGGGGGCCTGTGGCGTTGGCGTCGGTGAAGCCCCAGGCGGCGGGTAGGCGGTCGAGCCAGCGGGTCAGTAGGCGGTGGTAGTCGGGGTGTTGGGTGCGGAGGAGGGCGACGCCTACGTTGCAGGTGCCGTCGCCCATGCCGAAGACCCAGCCGTAGCCGGCGGGGGCGAGGTCCAGCCAGATCTCCAGGTGGGCGTCCTTGTGGCGGGGGCTGCGGTAGTAGCGGCGGCCTGCGATGCCGATGGGGCGGTCGGGGCGGGGGTGCAGGCCCAGGGCCACGGAGAGGCGGGACGAGGCGCCGTCTGCGGCTATGACCAGGCGGGCGTTGTGGGTGGCGGTGGGGGTGCGGACGCCGGTGATGCGGCCCCGGTTTTCGAGGGGGGCGGTGACCTTGGTGTTCTCCTGGAGGGTCGCGCCGGCGGCTGCGGCGTTGCGGGCCAGGAGTTCGTCCAGGTCGGTGCGGGTGCGGGTCAGGCCGTGGCCGGACGGCCAGGGGATCTCGAGGGTGCGGCCCGCGGCGATCAGGCGGACGCCCTCGGTGCGGTACCAGGTGGAGAGGTCGAGGTTCAGGGCGCGGAGTTCGTCGACGGCGCGGGGGGTGAGGCCGTCGCCGCAGACCTTCTCGCGGGGGAAGGACGTCTTCTCCAGGAGCAGGACGTCCAGGCCGGCCTTGGCGAGGTGGTAGGCGGCGGAGGTCCCGGCGGGGCCGGCTCCGACCACGATGACATCGCGCATCACAGGTGTCGATTGAACCAGTCAGCGGCCTGGGTGGTGACCTCTTCCAGGGCTCCGGGCTCCTCGAAGAGGTGGGTCGCGCCGGAGACGATGTGGATTTCGGAGTTCTCAAGGCTTTTGTGCGCCTGCTCGTTCAGCTTGATGACCTCGGGGTCCCGGCCGCCGACGATCAGCAGGACGGGCGGCCGGACGCGGGGCAGGGACGGGCCGGCGAGGTCGGGGCGGCCGCCTCGGGAGACGACCGCGCCGATCTGGGGGCGGGCCGCGGCGGCGGCGAGGGCGGCGGCGGCGCCTGTGCTGGCACCGAACAGGCCGATGGGGAGGCCGGCGGTGTGCGGGGCCGACTCCAGGCCCTCGGCCAGCTTGTCGATCGCGCCGATGAGGCGGAGGGTCAGCAGTTCGATGTCGAAGCGGAGCGCGGCGGTGACGCGGTCGACCTCCTCCTCGTGCCGGGTGAGCAGGTCGATGAGGAGGGTGCCGAGCCCCGCGGCGTTGAGGCCCTCGGCGACGGCGCGGTTGCGGGGGCTGAGCCGGGAGCTGCCGCTGCCGTGCGCGAACAGGACGACGCCGGTGGCGCCGTCCGGGATCGACAGGTCGCCGTCGAGTTCGGCGTCCCGCAGCTTCAGCGTGATCACGTGTTCGGCGGTTCGGCGCTGATGTCGGCGAGGGCCGAGTGCTCGTCCCGCTGGACGGCGAGGTCCCCGATGGACACCATGCCGATCGGCCGGTCGCCGTCCACGACGGGGATGCGCCGGACGGCGTGCTCGCGCATCAGCCGCACGGCCGCGTCGGCGTCCTCGCCGGGGGCGACCGTGATCAGGTTGGTGCTGCAGATGTCGGCGACGCTCGTGCCGGACATGTCGCGCTGCGCGGCGACGGCGCGGATCACGATGTCGCGGTCGGTGACCAGGCCGCGGAGCCGTCCCTCGTGGACGACGAGGACGTCGCCGATCCCGTGCTGGCGCATCAGGTCCCCGACCTCGGTCAGGGACGTGTCCGGGGGCACCGCCACCGGCACCGGCGTCATCACCTCGTTCACCTTCTGGGCCATGAGCGAACCTCCCCTCTCGGGCGCTCGCCTACCCAGCGGCGGACGGGATATGTCTAGCCAGCGGAGTCGGGGCCGTCCTGCTCGGCGAGGAACCGCTCGAACTGGGCGCCGAGCTCGTCGGCGGTGGGCATGTCCTGCGACTCGGCGAGGAGGCTGTCGCGTTCGGCGGCGCCGGCGAACGCGTCGTACTGCTGCTCCAGGGCGCGGACGACCTTCTCGACCTCGTCGTTGCCGTCGACCTGCTCGGCGATGTCGGCGTCGGTGGCGGCGGCCGCGTCGCGAAGCCGGTCGGCGGGGAGCACCAGGCCGGTGACGGAGACGATCGCCTCCAGCGCGGCGACGGCGGCGGCCGGGTAGGCGGACTGGGCGAGGTAGTGCGGGACGTGGACGGCGAACCCGACGGCGTCGTGGCCGGCCTCGCCGAGCCGCAGCTCCAGCAGGCCGGCGGCGCTGCCGGGCACCTGGACCTTGTCGAACCAGGAGTTGCGGGTGACCAGTTCGGGACGGGTGGCGTGCGCGGTGGTGCCGACCGGGCGGGTGTGCGGGACGCCCATCGGGATGCCGTGGAAGCCGACGACGAGGCCGACGCCGAGCTTCTTCACCAGGTGCACGACGGAGGAGGTGAAGCCCTCCCAGAGCCGGTCGGGCTCGGGCCCGGACAGCATCAGGAAGGGGCTTCCCGCCTCGTCGTTCAGCAGCCGGACGACGAGTTCCGGCGCGTCGTAGGAGGCCCAGTGGTCCCGGTCGAAGGTCATCGGCGGCCGGCGGGCCCGGTAGTCGATCAGCGAGTCGACGTCGAAGCGGGCGATCACGCGGTGCTCGAGGGATTCCAGGAGGTGCTCGCGCACGAGCTGCCCGGTGGATCCGGCGTCCACGAAGCCGTCGAGGCTGTGCAGCAGCACCGGACCCGTCATCTCCGGCAGGTCGGCGTCAAGCTCGTACAGATCCTCTGGGTTAAGCAACTTCTCCCCCACCTCTACATGTCTTAGGGCCAACATTAGGACATGCGGAGGCTCATCCCCGGTTCGGGCGTGACACGGGTCACCGAAAGACGCGGCTGGCTCGGAAGTCTTCCGGGTGGAGGGTGGTGAGGTCGTCGCGGCCGATGTCGCCGCCCTGCCCGAGCAGGCGGTTGGCGTGCCGGAGGCGGGCCCGTTCGATGGCGTTCCGGACGGATCGGGCGTTGGCGAAGCGCGGCTGCTCGCGCCGCCGGGACAGGTAGTCGCGGAAGACCGGCTCGGTCTCGGGGGCGAGCGCGTAGCCCTCGCGCTCGGTCATCAGACGGCCGATGGCCTCCAGTTCCGCCAGGTCGTAGTCGGGGAAGTCGATGTGGTGGGCGATGCGGGAGCTCATGCCGGGGTTGGACGCGAAGAAGGAGTCCATGCGGTCCTTGTAGCCGGCGAGGACGACGACGAGGTCGTCCCGCCGGTTCTCCATGACCTGGAGGAGGATCTCGATGGCCTCCTGCCCGTAGTCGCGCTCGTTCTCGGCCCGGTACAGGTAGTACGCCTCGTCGATGAACAGCACGCCGCCCATCGCCCGCTTCAGGACCTCCTTGGTCTTGGGCGCGGTGTGCCCGACGTACTGGCCGACCAGGTCGTCGCGGGTGACGGAGACGAGGTGGCCGCGGCGGACGTAGCCGAGGCGGTGCAGCAGTTCGGCGAGCCGGACGGCGACGGACGTCTTGCCGGTCCCGGGGCTGCCGGTGAAGCACATGTGCAGGTTGGGGCACCCGGAGTCGATGCCGAACCGGGCCCGGACGCGGTCGACGAGCAGCAGCGCGGCGATCTCCCGGATGCGGGTCTTGACCGGGGCGAGGCCGACGAGTTCGGTGTCGAGGGCGTCCAGGACGGCGTCGACCTGCGAGTCGGCGCGCTCCTTGGCGAGGTCGACGCGGGCGTCCGGCGGGAGCGGCTCGGGAGGGGGCGGCTCCCCGGTGGCGGGAGCGTGGGAAGGGTCCACCGGGGAGCCGCCGTGGCGCATCCCGAAGCCGGGGCGTCCGCTCAACGCCCGGTCCCGGAGCGGTCGCCCTCGGCCCCGTAGCGGTCGCCTTCGGGCCGGTCGAGGGCGTAGGGGTGCAGCGTGTACTGGACGCGCCGGTCGGACGTCTCCGTCCGGTCCAGCCGGAAGCCGGGCTCCTCGGCGGGCCGCTGCACGATGAACTGGAGGGCGGTGGTCTGCCGCCCGTAGCGGGCGTCGTAGGCGTTCAGCCTGATGTAGTGGTTCGGGTACGCCTTGCGGCACTCGTTGACCTCGTACAGGACGCCGGCGGGGTCGGTGAGGTCGAACATCGGCAGGCCCCACATCTCCCAGTAGGAGTTGCGCGGGTGCGGGTCGTCGGTGAACTCGACCGAGCAGGGCCAGCCCTGGCCGAGGGCGTAGGCGACCTGCGCCGCGATGTCGGCGTCGGTGAGGTCGGGCAGGTACGAGAAGGTGCCTTGGGTGATCCGCATCAGACGCTCACAGGGGTGTCGACGACGTCGGGCGTGTCGGTGGACTCGTAGGTGAAGGTGATGTCGCCCCAGGTGGACAGGGCGATGTCGAGTTCGCGGCTCTGCTTGGCGGCGGCGCGCAGGATGTCGGGGCCCTCGGCGAGGTAGTCGCGGCCCTCGTTGCGCGCCTTGATCATCGCTTCGAGCGCGACGCGGTTGGCGGTGGCGCCGGCGGCGATGCCCATGGGGTGGCCGATCGTCCCGCCGCCGAACTGGAGGATGGAGTCCTCGCCCAGGTAGTGCAGGAGCTGGTGCATCTGCCCGGCGTGGATGCCGCCGGACGCGACGGGCATCGTGCCGGGCATCGACGCCCACTCCTGGTCGAAGTACAGCCCCTTCCTGGGGTCGGCCTCCACCTTGTCCAGGCGGAGCGTGTCGTAGTAGCCGCGGACGCTGTTCGGGTCGCCTTCCAGCTTGCCGACGACCGTCCCGGCGTGGATGTGGTCGACGCCCGCCAGCCGCATCCATTTGGCGATGACGCGGAAGTTCACGCCGTGCGACTTCTGGCGCGTGTAGGTGGAGTGCCCTGCGCGGTGCAGGTGCAGGATGACGCCGTTCCTGCGCGCCCACTTGGCCATCGACTGGATCGCCGTGTAGCCGATGGTCAGGTCGATCATCACGATGACGCTGCCGAGTTCCTTGGCGAACTCGGCGCGCTCGTACATGTCCTCCATCGTGGCGGCGGTGACGTTGAGGTAGTGGCCCTTCACCTCGCCCGTGGCGGCCTGCGCCCGGTTGACGCCCTCCATGCAGTAGAGGAACCGGTCGCGCCAGCGCATGAACGGCTGGGAGTTGATGTTCTCGTCGTCCTTGGTGAAGTCCAGGCCGCCGCGCAGGGCCTCGTAGACGACGCGTCCGTAGTTGCGCGCCGACAAGCCGAGCTTGGGCTTGACGGTCGCGCCCAGCAGCGGGCGGCCGAACTTGCCGAGGTACTCGCGCTCCATGACGATGCCGTGCGCCGGCCCCTGGAACGTCTTGACGTAGTGGGTCGGGATCCGCATGTCCTCCAGGCGGAGGGCCTTCAGCGCCTTGAACCCGAAGACGTTCCCGATGATGGACGACGTCAGGTTCGCGATCGACCCCTCCTCGAACAGGTCGAGGTCGTAGGCGATGTAGGCGATGAACTGGTTCTCCTGCCCGGGGACGGGCTCCACCTTGTAGCACTTGCCCTGGTAGTTCTCGTAGGACGTGAGCCGGTCCGTCCACACGACCGTCCAGGTCGCGGTGGACGACTCGCCCGCGACGGCCGCGCCGGCCTCCTCCGGCGGCACGCCCGGCTGCGGCGTGATCCGGAAGGCGGCGAGGATGTCGCTGTCCTTCGGCTCGTAGTCCGGACGCCAGTAGCCCATCTCGGCGTAGGGGATCACGCCCGCCGACCATCTGCCCGCGCTCATTCGCCGCTCTCCTCCGCTGGAAGATCAGCCGGGACGCGGCGCTCCGCCCCGGGTGAAGGACGGCATGTCCAGGGGACGTGGGGCGGTGCGCCGCGTCCCGGTCCACGTGGAACCGTGACGCTCCGCAGCTTGACCGGCCGACACTTGCAATGTCCATCAAGTGTTCTACGGTGACCATCAAGCATTCACTTGAACGAGCACGTCCGAGGGGGACGCCCCCCCACACCCCCGGCCCACTTCGCCGGAGTCAGGAGGTCTGAGGGTGACGGAGGCGCGGCTGCGGAGCCTCGTCGCGGTCGCCGACACCGGGTCGGTGCGGGCGGCGGCGCGGCGGCTGTACGTGACCGAGTCGGCGGTGTCGGCGGCGGTCGCCGCGCTGACCCGCGATCTCGGCGTGCCGCTCGTCCGCAAGGAGGGCCGGGGGGTGCGGCTGACGCCCGCCGGGGCCGTCTACGCCGGGTACGCGCGGCAGGTGCTCGGGCTGCTGGAGGAGGGCCGGGCGGCGGCGCGCGGCGCGGCCGACCCGGGCCGGGGGCCGCTGCGGCTGGCGGCGGTGACGACGGCCGCCGACGAGCTGCTTCCGGCGCTGCTCGCCTCGTTCCGGGCGCGCTGGCCGGACGTGGAGCTGGCGCTGGAGGTCGGGTCGCGCCGCCAGGTGTGGAGCAGCCTCGCCGCGCACGAGGCCGATCTGGTGCTGGCGGGCCGCCCGCCCGCCGAGGCGGCGGCGACGGTGCTGGCCCGGCGCCCGAACGAGCTGGTCGTGGTCGGCGCGCCGGACGTCGCCGCCGGTTTCGTGCTGGCCCGCACGCCCTGGGTGATGCGCGAGCCCGGCTCGGGGACGCGGGCAACGGCGGAGGCGTACCTGGCCGAGCGCGAGGTGGCGCCGCCGCGGCTGGTGCTGGGCTCGAACGGCGCGGTCATCGCGGGCGCGGCGGCCGGGCTGGGGGTCGCGCTCGTGTCGCGGGACGCGGTCGGCGCGGAGCTGGACGCCGGCCGCCTGGCGGTGGTCGGCGCGCCGGGGATGCCGCTCGACCGGCCCTGGCACGCCGTCGCGGGCGCGGCGCCGACCCCGACGACGATGCTGTTCGTCCGGCATCTGCTGGACGCGCCCGGTTGGAGGCCCGCCGGCCCCGCTAGGGCAGCGCCCACAGCGGCACCGACAGCAGGCACAGGCTGATCGAGATCAGCACCATCGCGACCGGGCGCCCGCCCTCGTTGCCCCGGGCCGCCCCGGCCTGCGTCAGCAGGTAGACGAAGCACGCCAGGAAGCCTGCGGCGACGACGTCCATCGCCACGGCCAGCGCGGTCACGACACCACCATCCGGCTCACCGGAGCAACCCTAGAGGAGTGCGGTCGCTCACAATGGCCGTCCGCGCCACATGGGCGCCCGCCAACGGGACAGAATCGGATTCGGAACTGAGAGGGGCCATCATGACCGCCGACCGCCCGAACGACTCCGCTCGCCCGTCCGACTCCGCTCGCCCGTCCCACCCTGCTCGCTCGTACGACATCGTCCTGTTCGGCGCCACCGGCTTCACCGGCGGGCTCACCGCCGAGTATCTGGCCGCCACCGCGCGGCCGGGGACGCGCTGGGCCCTCGCCGGACGCAACCGGGCCAAGCTGGAGGCGGTCCGCGACCGGCTGACGAAGATCGACCTGGCGTGCGCCGAGTTGGACCTGCTCCACGCCGACACCGCCGACGCCGCCTCGATCGAGGCCGTCGCGGACGCGGCGCAGGTCGTCATCACCACGGTCGGCCCCTACGTCAAGTACGGCGAGCCCCTGGTCGCGGCGTGCGCGCGCGCCGGAACCGACTATGTCGACCTCACCGGCGAGCCCACATTCGTCGACCGCATGTACGTGAAGTACCACCAGCAGGCGGTGGACAGCGGTGCGCGCATCGTCCACGCCTGCGGGTTCGACTCGATCCCGCACGACCTCGGCGCCTACTTCACGGTCAAGCAGCTCCCCGAGGGCGTCCCGCTGCACGTCGAGGGCTTCCTGCGGCTCCAGGGGGCGGCGTCCGGCGGCACCCTGCACTCGGCGATCGGCATCTTCGGCGACCCGGCCGGGATGCTGCGCGCCGAGCGCGAGCGGCGCCGGGTGGAGGAGCCGCCCGCCGGGCGCCGGGTGCGGATCTCGCGCTCCCCCGCGCCGAAGGCCCGCGTCGGGGACGGCTGGACGCTGCCGCTGCCCACCATCGACCCGCAGATCGTCACCCGGTCGGCGGCGGCGCTCGACCGCTACGGCCCCGACTTCTCCTACGGCCACTACCTCGCGGTCCGGCACCTGGCGACGGCCGCCGGGATCGCGGCGGGCTTCGGCGGCCTGGCCGCCGCCGCCTCGGTGCCCCCGGCCCGGCGGGCGCTGCTCCGCTTCGCGACGCCCGGCGAGGGGCCGTCGGCGGAGCGCCGCGCCCGCAACTGGTTCAGCGTGAAGTTCGCCGGCGAGGGCGGCGGGCGGCGCGTGGTCACCGAGGTCGCGGGCGGCGACCCCGGCTACGGCGAGACGGCCAAGATGCTCGCCGAGTCCGCGCTGTGCCTGGCGCACGACGACCTGCCCGCGACGTCCGGGCAGGTCACCACGGCCACGGCGATGGGGGACGCGCTGATCGGGCGGCTCGTCAAGGCCGGCATCACCTTCCGGGTGCTGGACGAGCGGTGACCCCGCGGCCGGTGGCCCCGCGCCGGCCGGGGATCGGGATGACGGCCTCGACGATCGTCCCGGCGCCCGGCCTGCTCGTGACCGCGACCCGCCCGCCGAGCAGCTCGGCCCGCTCGCGCATGCCGCGCAGCCCGTAGCAGTCCGGGCGCACCCCTTTGACGAGGCCCTGCGCGAACACGTCCCGGACGGAGAACCCCGTCCCGTCGTCGGCGACCCGCAGCCGGACGCGGTCGGCGGAGTGCTCCAGCAGCAGGTCGACGCAGCTCGCGGACGCGTGCCGCAGCGCGTTCCCGACGGCCTCCTGCGCGATCCGGTACAGCGCGGTCTGAATGTGATCGGGCAGTTCGTCCTCGAGCTCGCCCTCGACGGTCACCGTGACGTCGAGCGCGCCGGACGGACCGGGGCCGTCGCCGGCCTCCCGGGCGAGGGTGGCGAGCGCCGCCGACAGGCCGAGGTCGTCCAGCACGGGCGGCCGCAGCCCGCCGATCGCCGCGCGGGTCTCGGCCGCGGCCAGCTCGCACAGCCGCCGCGCCATCATGATCTGCGCCAGCCCCTCCGGGTGGTGCTCGGGCAGCGCCCGCTCGGCGGCCGACAGGTGGAAGCCGAGGCTGGCGAGGCGCTGCGCGAGGCCGTCGTGGATCTCCCGGCTGAGCCGGGACCGCTCCGCCTCCTGCGCCTCGACGGCCCGCTCGGCGAACCGCTCCGCCGCGTGCTCGCGCTCGCGGGCGCTGCGCAGCCGGCGGCAGGACGACAGCACCGGCGCGAACAGCCCGGCGAGCGCGGTGGCGAGCGCGAGGTCCTCGGGCGGCACGGGCCCGGCGGACCGGACGTCCACGACCGCGATCACGCGGCCGTCGCCGGGCACGGGGATCGCGGCGCCGCGCCCGTCGGCGTGCGGTCGCACCCGCCCGTGGGCGGCGACCCAGCCCGCGTCGCCCTCCCCCAGCGGGACGGGCGGGCCCGCCCATTCGAGGGCGCGCTCCTCCTCGTCGAGGACGTACACGTCGCAGAACGTCAGCGCGCGCGCCGACCGCACCACCAGGCAGGCCAGCTCGTCGGCCATCCGGGGCAGCTCGCGGTCGGAGCAGGCCGCCGCGACGACACGGACGAGCATGTCGGTGCCGCGCGCGGCGAGCAGCTCCAGCGGCGACGTCACCGGAACAGGCCCTCGCGCAGCGCGACCGCGATCGCCGCCGACCGGTCGGTCACCTCCAGCTTGCGGTAGAGGGCGCGCAGGTGGCTCTTCACGGTCTCCTCGCTGAGCACCAGCCGCGCCGCGATCGCCTTGTTCGACAGGCCGCCGACCAGCAGCGACAGCACCTCGCTCTCGCGCTGGGTGAGGCCGCGGTTGGCGCCCGGCCAGAACTCGCCGCGGGTCAGCCGGGCGGCGGTGACCGCCATCCGCCCGGCGAGCGTCGGGTCGATCACCGTCTCGCCCCGCGCGACCTCCTCCAGCCGCCGCACCAGCTCGGGGCCGTCCACCCGCTTGAGGAGGTAGCCGCCGGCCCCGGCGCGCAGCGCCTCGAAGACGTACTGCTCGTCGTCGTAGACCGACAGGAACACCACCCGCGCCTCCGGGACGCGGCCGGTGATCAGCCGGCACAGGTCGAGGCCGCTCTCCGGGCCGAGCCGCACGTCCAGCAGGACGACGTCGGGGCGCAGCGCGGTCACCAGCCGGGCCGCCTCGTCCCCCGTCCCCGCCTGCCCGACGACGCGCACCCGGCCGGCGAAACCGGCCAGCATGGCCTGCAGCCCGGCGAGGATCATCTCGTGGTCGTCGACCAGGACGACGCGTACGGGGACAGTCATCCCGGCACGATAACAACCGGAAGCTACTCATCAGTAGCCCCCCGCGGAGGCCCGCGCGGAGGCACCCTCCGGCGTTTCACCCCCGGCCTCACCTGATTGGGGGACGCGCGCGCCCGCCCCGCCCCGTACTCTCCTGTACGAAAACTGAATTCCGCAGGACGGAGGAGCCAGGTGCCCCATCGGATCGTGCATATGCTCCGGGCGCGCGGAGCGGGCCGCCGCCCCGTCATGCTCGCGATCGCGGGCGACAGCGCGGCGGGCAAGACGACGCTGACCAGGGGGCTTGTGCAGTGTCTCGGGGCCGACCGGATGACCGCGGTCTGCGTGGACGACTACCACCGCTACGACCGCGCCGAACGGGCCGGCAAGCCGTTCACGGCGCTGCACCCCGACTGCAACCACATCGACGTCATGGAGCAGCACCTCCAGCTGCTGTCGATGGGCGAGCCGATCCTCAAGCCGGTCTACGACCACTCCACGGGCGAGCTCGTCCGGCCGGAACTGGTCGAGCCCCGCGACTTCGTGATCGTCGAGGGCCTGCTGCCGCTGCACACCCGGATGGCGCGGGCCTGCTTCGACATCACCGTCTACCTGGACCCCCCCGAGCCCCTGCGCCACTCCTGGAAGGTCCGCCGCGACTGCGAGAAGCGCGGCTACAGCCCCGAGCAGGTCATGGCCGAACTGGCCCGCCGCGAGCCGGAGAGCGCCGCCTACATCCGTCCGCAGCGCAAGCACGCCGACATCGTCGTCCGGTTCGCGCCCGTCGCCGGGCGCCTCGACCCGCCCGGCACCCCGCTGTCCGCCGAGCTGCTGCTGCGCCCGACGATCGACCACCCGGAGCTGGCGGACGTCCTGGACGGCGGCGCCGGCGACACCGAGACCGCCCTGCACCTGCGGCTGCACCGCGACACCGACGGCCGCCCCGTCGACGCCCTGCACGTCCACGGCTACGTCTCGCCGGAGGAGTCGCAGGTCGTCAAGAAGGCCATCTGGGAGCGGCTCGGGCCGCGCGCGGGCACCGCGCTCCCCGACCCGGACGCGCTCGGCCGCCTCGGCGACACCGGGACCAGCGACCCGCTCGCGATCACCCAGCTCCTGCTGCTCTACCACCTGCTCGACGCCGACCACCGCCAGGCCGCGTAGCGTGGCGCGGCGGCGGACGGCGGGCTGAAGGCTCCGCGTGCGCGCGGGGAGGCCCCGGGGCTTCGGACCTGTGCCCCGGGCCGCGCGCAGGCGGCCGCCGGGAGGGCGCCCGAGCGGGCGCGCAGGGCGCCCTCCCGGCACTCGTCAGATCTCCGCCCAGGGAATGACCGGGCGGTCGGGCGCGACGACCGCGAGCGACTGGCCGCCGCGGATCCGCTCGTCCGGCTCGGCCGTGAGCCGGAACCGGGCATTGGGGCGGTGCGACTCGCCGACCGCGAGCAGCGTGCTGCCCCGCCGCAGCAGGAAGATCGCCACGTCCACGCGGGACCACTCGCCGGCGTCCTCGGGGACGTCCACCCGGTAGAGGGTGCCGTCGGAGTCGAGCGTGCTGGCGAGGTTGTGGTGGATCGCGGCGACGCCGGGGTTGCGGATCGCGTCCGCCACCACCGCCGGGTCGTCGATGTCGACCGGCTCGATGTCGGCGCTGACCAGGTTCAGCGCCTCGGTGATCTCGGCGCGGCGGCCGCCGTCGCGCAGCCCGGCCAGCAGGTGGACGGGCGGCTCCCCGTGCCGCCGCAGGTAGGCCGACACGCCGAGCATGACGCGGACGGTCTCGTCGTCGGACCGGCCGACCACGAGCACGGTGCGGGCCTTCTCCAGGCACGCCCGCTCGTATGCGGTGCCGTCGTTGGCGACCACGTCGTAGAGGTCGGGGTCGGGGTTCTCGCCCGCCAGCTCCTCCGGCCAGAACAGCACGACGACCGGCGTCTTGGCGTACGCGGGGTCGGCGCGCAGCTGGCCGGTGATCGCGCGCATCGCCTCGCGCTCGTAGCCGATGACCGCCACATGGTCGCGCTTGTGCAGCCGCGCCTGGCCGTTGGCCCGCATCGTCCTGCCCTTCCCCATCCAGAGCGTCAGCTCGGCGAACATCACGAGCCCCGCGGTGAGCCCGGCGACGATGATGATCACGCCGCCGATCCGGCCGCCCGCGGTGGCCGGGGCCAGGTCCCCGTAGCCGGTGGTGGTGCCGCTGACCAGGAAGTACCAGAGGTACTCGTGCGGCTTCTTGATGTCGGCGCCGGGCTCCTCGAACACCGCGATGAGCAGCCAGCCCAGCAGGAACGCCGCGAGCAGCACCAGCGCGGGCGCCCGCCAGCTCCGCCCGGTGATCCGCGTGACCAGGCGCATGAGCACGATCGGCATCCGCGCAGCGTGGCAGCGGACAAATCCCCACGTCAAGCGCAAACCGGTCACAGTCCGGGCGTGCCGACGACCGGACGCGGCCATCCGCCCCGGCGCCGCCAGGTCAGACCGCCGGGCCCCGTTTCAGGACGCGCGACAGGGCCGCCGCAACCTCCTCCGACAGGCCGCCGTCGGACGGCCTCTCGGCACCGGCACCGCCCGGCCCGCCGGCACCGCCCGCGAGGTCGGCACCGGAGCGCACCAGGCCGGCGTCCCCGGGCTCGTCCCGGACGGCGGGACGGGTGTGCCCGCAGTCGCGGCACTCGACCTCGCCGAGCCGGCACACCAGGGCCGCCGACCCGCACGCCGAGCAGCGGTCCAGGTCGTCCGCCCAGTCGCGGCCCGCCTGGCAGCTCGGGCAGACCAGCACCTGGCGCTCCGCCTTGACACCGCGCTTCCACGGGCTCGCGCCGCGCACGGGGTCGGTCTGCCGCGCCCCGCAGCGGTAGCAGGGCATCACACCTCCAGGGGTGCCGGGACCGGTTCCGGCCAGGCCCGCTCGGCCGGGCCGGGACCGGTCCGTCTGCTCAGAGCCCGGCGAGCGCCTCGCGGTACTCGTCGATGTCGCGCGCGTCCGGGATCGCGTTCACGACCCGCCACCGGACCACGCCCTCGGTGTCGATGATGAAGGTGCCGCGCAGCGCCAGGCCCTTGGCCTCGTCGAAGACGCCGTAGCGCCGCGCCGTGCCGCCGTGCGGCCAGAAGTCCGACAGCAGCGGGAACCAGAAGCCCTCCTGGTCCGACCAGGCGCGCAGGGCGAACATCGAGTCGACCGAGACGGCCAGCAGCTGCGCGCCGCTACCGCCGGCGCCGTCGCCCGCGTCCCTGAACTCGTCCCTGAGCCGGGTCAGCTCCCCCGTGCACACCCCGCTGAACGCCAGCGGATAGAACACGAGGACGACGTTCTTCTCGCCGCGGAAGCCCGACAGCCGAACCGGCGTGCCGTGCTGGTCCGCCAGCTCGAAGTCGGGCGCCTCGGCGCCCACGTCCACACCGCCCACGTCGACGGCGCCCGGGCTCGTGCCCGTGCCGTCCGCGTTGACCGACAAGTCCTACCGCCCCGCCTACTTGCGGACCTTGGGCGCGACCAGCCGCGTGCCTGACCACTCCTTGGCGGCGCTGACGCTGCTGGTCTGCGAGAGCCCGGCCGTCTGCGCGGCCTCGCCGATGTCGCTCGGCTCCACGTGGCCGTCCCGGCCCGCCTTGGGCGTCAGGAGCCAGATGTTGCCGCCGCTCGTGAGCGGGACCATCGCGTCGGTCAGGCCCTCGAACAGGTCGCCGTCCTCCTCGCGCCACCACAGCAGCACGATGTCGACCACGTCCTCGTAGTCCTCGTCGACCAGTTCGTTCCCCGTGAGTTCTTCGACGGAGCGACGAAGCTCCTCGTCGACGTCGTCGTCGAAGCCGATCTCCTGCACCACCTGGCCCGCCTTCAGGCCGAGCCGTTCGGCCAGGCTGCGCTCAGACTGCGCCTGACCCGCGGTCGCGCTCACGAAAGTCCTCCCATTGTCGTCAGTCCGCACGGTGCCGTGCACTCTCGATTCCGGCCCCCCGGGACGGGTGGCCCGCCCGCACCTGTGCGGTGTTTGCGGGACAGTCCACACAAGTGAGGGCCTCCAGCGCAAGTGTCTTCCGGGCTTTTGGTCGCCTCATTGGCCCGATTCCCCGTTTCCCGGCGACCTTCTCATCCCTTCAGGAAGGACAAGCGGACCTGGCGGTCGGGGTTGTCCACGTTGAGGTCGACGACGGCGACCGACTGCCAGGTGCCGAGCGCGAGCCGTCCGCCCACGACCGGCAGGGTCGCGTACGGCGGGACGAGGGCGGGCATGACGTGCGACCGCCCGTGCCCCGGCGAACCGTGCGCGTGCCGCCAGCGGTCGTCCGCCGGCAGCAGGTCGCCCAGGGCGGCCAGCAGGTCGTCGTCGCTGCCCGCGCCCAGCTCCAGGATCGCCACGCCGGCGGTCGCGTGCGGGACGAAGACGTGCAGCAGCCCGTCGCCGCCCTGCTGCGCGGCGAACCGCTCGCATTCGGCCGTGATGTCGTGCACGGTCTCGCTCGTACCGGTGGCCACCCGGACCACGGTGCTCTCCATGACCCCGTGTCTACCCGATCCGCGGCGTCGGACGCATCCGCGCCGCACGGTGTCGCACCGGCCGGCCGAGACGCTAGTGGAACACCTCCGCTCGCCGCTCGACGACGGCGTCCGGCCCCGGGTACACCAGGCGCGTGTGGCCGTCGTCGAAGCGGATCAGATAGGGCGGGCCGCCGTCCCGGCCGCGCACCTCGACGATCTCACCGATCCGGTCGGGCTGCCCGACGACGTTGCCGTGGACGTGCAGCCGGTCTCCGATCTGTGCGTACATCGCTCTCCCCCAAGCTCGTTCGCCCGCCGCCCGAGCGGGCCGTGCCGGGTCCGCGACGGGCACCTGTTGGCGTTGTTCCCCGCCTCACCCGTTTCCCGCACCCTGACGCGATAAATCACGCAAAATCGGGCCGCCGTCCCCGGGACGGCACCCCGCTGACCGGCGCAAATGGTTACCGGCGGGTAGAGATGCGTTAGCCGTCCTGAACGGCGACGATGGGATCACCAGACGAGCGACCGACAGTCTGCCGGGGACCGGTGGCCTCCCGAGCGGCGGCCACGGGTCTCACCAGCAAAGACGGTAAGGACAGAGGGGACCCCGTGGCTTCCGGACGTCAACGCTTCTCGATCATCAGCGACGGCCTGCCGAGCCAGCTGCCCGACATCAACCCGGACGAAACCCGGGAGTGGCTGGAGTCGCTGGACACGGTCATCAAGACCGAGGGCCGCGGCAGGGCGCGGTACGTCATGCTCCGCCTCCTGGAGCGGGCCCGCGAGCTGCAGGTCGGCGTGCCCGGCCTGCGCAGCACCGACTTCATCAACACCATCCCGCCGGAGCACGAACCCTGGTTCCCCGGCGACGAGCACGTGGAACGGCGCATCCGCGCCTACATCCGGTGGAACGCCGCGATCATGGTGTCGCGCGCCAACCGCCCCGAACTCGGCGTCGGCGGGCACATCGCCACCTACGCCTCCGCCGCCTCCCTCTACGAGGTCGGCTTCAACCACTTCTTCCGCGGCAAGGACCACGGCGAGTCCGGCGACCAGGTGTTCATCCAGGGGCACGCCGCCCCCGGCATCTACGCCCGCGCCTTCCTCGAAGGGCGCCTCCCCGAGGACAAGCTCGACGGCTTCCGCCAGGAGCACTCGCACCCGGGCGGCGGCCTGTCGTCCTACCCGCACCCGCGGCTCATGCCGGACTTCTGGGAGTTCCCCACGGTGTCCATGGGCCTGACCGCGATCGACTCGGTGTACCAGGCGCGGTTCAACCGCTACCTCTACAACCGCAAGATCAAGGACACGTCCCGCTCGCACGTGTGGGCGTTCCTCGGCGACGGCGAGATGGGCGAGCCGGAGTCGCTCGGCGCCATCGGCCTCGCCGCCCGCGAGGAACTCGACAACCTCACCTTCGTCGTCAACTGCAACCTGCAGCAGCTCGACGGCCCGGTGCGCGGCAACGGCAAGATCATCCAGGAGCTGGAGTCGTTCTTCCGCGGCGCCGGCTGGAACGTCATCAAGGTCATCTGGGGCCGCGACTGGGACCCGCTGCTCGCGCAGGACGTCGACGGCGTGCTGGTCAACCAGATGAACACCACGCCCGACGGCCAGTTCCAGACGTTCAGCGTCGAGTCCGGCGAGTACATCCGGGAGAAGTTCTTCGGCGCCGACCCGCGGCTGCGCCGGATCGTCCAGCACCTGTCGGACGACGAGCTGCGCAAGCTGTCGCGCGGCGGGCACGACTACCGCAAGGTGTACGCGGCGTTCAAGGCGGCCCGCGAGCACGTCGGCCAGCCGACCGTGATCCTCGCGCACACGATCAAGGGCTGGACGCTCGGCTCCGACTTCGAGGCCCGCAACGCCACCCACCAGATGAAGAAGCTCACCAAGGCCGAGCTGAAGGAGTTCCGGGACCGGCTCTACCTGGACATCCCCGACTCGGCGCTGGAGGAGCCGCTGCCGCCCTACTACCACCCGGGCGAGGACTCCGACGAGATCCAGTACATGCGCGAGCGCCGCGCCGCGCTCGGCGGCTTCCTGCCGAAGCGCGTCGTCCGCGCCAAGCCGCTCAAGCTGCCGGGCGACCCCGTCTACAGCGAGATGAAGAAGGGCTCCGGCAAGCAGAACGTCGCCACCACCATGGCGTTCGTCCGGCTGCTCAAGGACCTGATCAAGGACGAGAACATCGGCGCCCGGTTCGTCCCGATCGCCCCGGACGAGTACCGCACGTTCGGCATGGACTCGCTGTTCCCCACGTCCAAGATCTACTCGCCGCACGGGCAGACCTACGAGGCCGTGGACCGCAAGCTCCTCCTCTCCTACAAGGAGGCCGAAAGCGGCCAGATGCTCCACGAGGGCATCAGCGAGGCCGGGTCGATGGCATCCACCATCGCCGCGGGCACCGCGTACGCCACGCACGGCGAGCACATGATCCCCGTCTACATCTTCTACTCGATGTTCGGGTTCCAGCGGACCGGCGACCAGATGTGGGCGTTCGGCGACCAGATGGGCCGCGGGTTCCTCCTCGGCGCCACCGCCGGCCGCACCACGCTCACCGGAGAGGGCCTCCAGCACGCCGACGGCCACTCCCCGCTGCTCGCCGCGTCGAACCCCGCCTGCGTCCACTACGACCCGACGTGGGGCTTCGAACTCGGCCACATCGTCCGGGACGCCCTGCGCCGCATGTACGGCTCGTCCGACGAGCACCCCAACGGCGAGGACGTCTTCTACTACCTCACCGTCTACAACGAGCCGTACCAGCAGCCCGCCGAACCGGAGGACCTCGACGTCGACGGCCTCCTCAAGGGCCTCTACCGCTACCGGGCGGCGGAGCCGGCCAACGCCGAGGCGCCGCGCGCGAACATCCTCGCGTCGGGCGTCGGCGGCCGGTGGGCCCTGGAGGCCCAGCGCCTCCTCGCCGAGGACTGGGGCGTCGCCGCGGACGTGTGGTCGGCCACCTCGTGGAACGAACTGGCCCGCGAGGCCCGCGCCTGCGACGAGTGGAACCTGCTCAACCCCGAGGCCGAGCAGCGCGTCCCGTACGTCACCCGCACCCTCGACAACGTCGCCGGGCCGATCGTCGCGGTATCGGACTTCACCCGCGCCGTACCCGACCAGATCGCCCCCTGGGTGCACGGCGACTTCACGTCCCTCGGCACCGACGGGTTCGGCTTCTCCGACACCCGCGCCGCCGCCCGCCGCTTCTTCCACGTGGACGCCGCGTCGATCGTCCTCGCGGTCCTGACGAGGCTGGCAAGGCACGGCGACATCAAACCGGAGGCCCTCCCCCAGGCGATCGAGCGCTACCGCCTCAACGCCGAGGTGAGCGACGTCTTCGCAGGCGGCGTGGGCAGCCGCGAAAGCAACACCGGCGGAGACGCCTGATCACTGCGTGACACGGTGATTGCGGAGGTGTAGGCCGCAATCGCCGGAAGGGCCCCGAGGATTCGCCTCGGGGCCCTTCGCGTTCCCAGATCAGCCGGCCGGGGGCGTGAAGACGCCGAACGTGTTGCCGGACGGGTCCTGCAGGTAGGCGAACGTCAGGCCGCTGACCGTGGTCAGCGCGGGCATGGCGACCTTGCCGCCGCACTTCACCGTCTGCTCGCAGGCGGCCTCGACGTCCTCCACCAGAACCAGGAACATCGCGTGGTTGCGGGAGGCGTCCGGCTCATGCGAGATGCCGCCGCTCGGCGCGTCGGCCCCCGGGTACCTGACCAGGTCGTAGCCGTCGGCGTCCGGGTCGAGCGTGAACTGCCAGCCGAACATGTCGCCGTAGAAGCGGCGGGCCTCCTCCGGCGCGTCGCTGCCGACCTGGAACCACGTGACGGTGTTGAACGCGGGAACGCTCATCGATCTCCTCCTTCGAACGCTGGCACGAGCGTCCCGGAGCCTTGCGACAACCCCCTGTCGGTGTTTGCGGGAAGGATTCTGCACGGAACCGCGCCCACACGATGGTGCGATCACTCGTCCGCCCGGAACCCCCAGGTCTCGTCGCTGCACAGCCCTATGCGAGGAACTCTCGCAGCGAACGGGGTTCGCGACCCAGGATGTCGGCCACGGTCGTGGTGGTGCTCGCCCAGCGTCCGTCGCCGATCTGCGACATGAGTTCGGCCAGGTCACGGGCCGCCTGGGCAGGCATGCCGCGCTTCTCCAGGTGGGCGGCGGCCTCCTCGACCGTCAGGTCCACGTACCGCACGGGCCGGCCGAATGCCCGGGTGAGTTCGGCGGCGACCTCGTCATGGGTGGGCGCCACCGGCCCGGTGAGCTCGTACGTGGCGTCGGCCCCGACGGGGCGCGTGAGCAACGCGGCCGCGACCGCCGCGATGTCGCGCGCGTCGATGTAGCCGACCTTGCCTCTGCCGTACGAGCCGAAGATCCGTCCCTCCTCGTCGACGTCGCCCGCGAGGTTCTGCATGAAGCCGACCGGCGCCAGGATCGACCACGGCACCCCCGACGCCTTGAGATGCGCGTCGACCTGCCCGTGCATGCCGAACCCGAGCAGGCTCGCCGACGACACGCCGCGCACGGAGACGGTCACCACCTGCGCAACGTCCGCGGCCCTCGCGTGGTCGATGACCGCCTTGTGCGCGCGCACGAAACCCGGCCACAGCCCACTGTTGAGAAAGAGCCTGTCACCCGGTTCGAGCGGGATGCTCGTCGGCCGCTCCAGGTCGCCGACCACGTAGTCGCAGCCCAGTTCCTCGCCCTGCTCCGCGCGCCGCACCACGGCTCGCGCCGCGCCGCCGAGCTCCTCGATCAGCGCACGCCCGATCGTGCCCGTCGCACCCGTCACCACGATCATCGCAACCCCCTAAGCGGAATGTCGGATTCCGGTTATAGACTAAGCGGAAGCCTGCCGTCCAGTTCGAGGGAGTCCGATGCGCGCCGATGCCCGCCGCAACCGGGACAAGATCCTGGAGGCCGCACGCGACGCGGTGGCCGAGCGCGGCGCGGATGCGCCGATGGAGCTGATCGCCCGCCGCGCCGGCGTCGGCGTCGGCACGCTCTACCGCCGCTTTCCCGACCGCGGGGTGCTGCTCGCCGCCCTCGCGGAGCAGTACGTCCACGAGCTCATGGACGACCTCGACCGCACCGTGGCGGCCGAACCTGACGCGTGGTCGGCCATTCGCGCCTTCGTCCTCTACAGCGTGGAGAAGGGTCGCGGCGCCATCGCGGCCGCGCTGGCCGGGACGTCCACGCCGGAGGCGAGGCAGTCGCTCGTGCAGCGAGTCGACGAGTTGGTGCGGCAGGCGCAGGCGGACGGTGCGATGCGTTCAGACGTCGGCACCGACGACCTCATGGAGTTGCTCAGCGTGTTCGCCTGCCACCCGGGCATCATCCCGGAGCGCTTCCTGCCCCTCATGCTCGACGGCCTAGACCGGCGACACCCCGGCCACCCCAGTAGGTGACCGGGGCGGACCACCCGCCGGATCAGCGGGCGTCACCAAGACCCACCGGCTGAGCGGGGTCATCGGCGCCGCCATCCTCGGCACGGACGGCGACTACGACGCAGGTCACCCTCGCCGCAGCCGCCGCACGCCTGCTCATCCCCCAGCTCGTCCCGGGACGGCCGGACGAGCGTCCATGAGCGGCGCCGGGTCGTCGGCGAAGAAGCGGACCGTCCGGACGTCGGCCCGTCGCCCCAGAGGCCGGACGACCTGGATCGGCTCGCGCAACTCGACCACCACGTTCGTCTGGGACGCCACCGCCACCGCGAGCCGGTCGTCCAGCACCTTGACCATGCCGCTCTCGTTGTAGTTCCGGACGATCCGCAGCGAGGAGATCTGTGCGCGGGGGATGCTCAGGTCGAAGAACGCCCCGTACCGGATGCGCAGTTCCTCGTCCGACAACACGTGCGGCCGCGTGACGCACGCCGCGATGACCGCCAGCACGATCAGGATCGAATACAGATCGATCACCAGGAAGGCCACCCGCAACCCCTCGGGAGCGTCGATGGCCCGCAGCAGCAGCTCCACGCCCACGACCTCGACGACCATCGCGAAGAGGAACCCCGCCTGAAGGCCGAGCTGCGCACCCGAATACGGGACGCCGACCGTGCCCTGCGGCACCCCATGCCTCCGGCGCGCGACGAGCAGCACCAGGCTGACCATGCCTTTCGCGTCGAACGCCACGATCCTGCGCAGCCTCTCTGGCACCAGGCGTCCAACGCTCCGGAACGCCGCATGCCAGTCGGCGCCGTCCCGCCGCGCCTCGGCGACCAACTGGCCTGCGGCGACAAGCTGCAAGAGAAGCATCAGCGCCACGATCACCTTCACGACCGTGACCACCGGACCGGGCACCGGGACACCCGACGCAGCCAACACCAGGACGACCAGCTCGGCAGGCGCCGCCACGAACAGTGCAGCGCGGGCGACCCTCAGCATGTCCGCTCCTTCAGGATCGTCACCAGTTGCTTGAACACCTCGCGCTGAGCGGGCGCCATCTCCTCCAGCCATGCGCCGTCCAGCCGTTGCCGCGCCATCAGCGCCGCCATCTCTTCCGGGATCTGGTCGGCCAGGTCCTCGGCGATCTCGGCGACGCGCGGATCGTCCGGCGGGGCGTCCGCGATCTCATCCAGCCGCGCGTAGGTCCCGGCGATGCGTTCGCGCGCCTCGGGACCGGTGAAGGACCGCATCATCCCGGCGAACCAGGCCCGCTCCCCTTCCCCGACCGCCGTGTCGACGAGCGCGAGCAGCTCCCGGTCGAACTCGGCGAACCGCGACCCTCGCGGCAGGTCTCGCAGGACGTCCGCCATCTCGGGCGAGACGGCCGAATCGGGCCGCAGCTCCGCCTCTTCCAGCAGCCCGGCGAGCCGGGCCCGCCGCGCCCCGATGGCCTCCTGCTGCCGCGCCAGGTCGGCGTCGAGTTCGAGCAGCACCTCCCGCAGGTCACGCCCGCGCTCATCGGCGAGGACGTCCCGAATCTCGTCCAGCGCCAGCCCGAGCTCCACGAGCCTCCGAACCCGCGCGAGCGCCACCGCGTCCCGCAGCCGGTACTCCCGATAGCCGTTGGCGAGCCGCTCAGGCTCCGGCAGCAGGCCGAGATGGTGGTAGTGCCGCACGGTCCTGGTCGAAACTCCGACCAGCGCGGCGAGTTCACCGATTCGCATGGCCCCATTACAAACGTTGACGCAACGTCAAGGTCAACCACGCCGACACCCTCCCGGCGATCCGCCCGCCCTCAGCACACCGACGCAGGTCAGCGCACCAGGGCCCAGAGCCGAGCTCTCCGACGTAGTCGGCAGGCCCGGCGCGCGCTCTCGGGTCGCTGGGTGAGTTGGTGAGACGCCTCAGCGGCTAGCTGTGGCGCCTGCCGATCACGCGGCCTACAGCGAGGACGGCGAACGCCCAGGCGCGAGGCGCCATTGGCCCCGCGTAGGCGCAGCGACCAGCGCCGACGCGGGCCTGCGGCCACGCAACCTTGAGCCCGCACAGTAGACAGCCAAGCCGGGCCCACAAACCCCAAACCTGCGCCAATCGGGCAAGCCTGGGTCTGGGACGCGGGTGCGTGATCACGCGAACCGGAGCCAGGACAGCGGGCGCCGGGGCGAGGGTGCCATCGGACCTGCGAGGGAGGACAGCCGACGCGGGCCCGGACCTGCAGTCAGACACCTCAGCGCGCGCGATAAGCGGCCAGGCTGAGCCCACCAATCCCCAGCGCCCACGCCGACGAGCCGGGCCTGGATCCGGGCGCGGATGCGCGATCAGGCGACCTGGGACCAGGACGGCAGACGCCCGGGGCAAGGGTGCCCCAGGCCCGCGAGGGAGGAGCGGCCGATGCGGACGCGGACCTGCAGTCACTCAAGGTTCAGCCCGCCCACCAGCGGCCAGGCTGAACCCACCGCCTCCAACACCCTCGCCAATGGGACGGCCCTGAGTTCGGGGCGCGGGGCACAGTCATGCGGCCTGAGCCAAGGTGACGGGCGCCCTGGGAAAAAGTGGTGCCTCGCCCCACGCGAGAGGAACAGCCGATGCGGACGCGGGCCTGCGGTCACGCAACCTTTGGCCCGCACGGTGGGCCAGGCCAGGCCCACAAACCCCAGACCAGCGCCCATGGGACCGGCCTGGGGCCAGGGCGTGGGTGCGCGGTCATACGGCCCAAGCCAAGGTGGTGGGCGGCCGGGGCGAGCGTGCCGCCGGACACGCGTGGGTGGAACGATCGGCACGAACACGAACCTGCGGTCACTCAAGCACGGAAGACAGCCAAGCCGGGCCCACGAACCCCAAACCCGCACCGACAGTCGGCCAGGCTTGGGCCGCGGGTGCGTGATCGCGCGGACTGGAGGCAGGGCGGCGGACGCCCCAAGCGAGGATGCCACCGGACCCGCACGGATGGAGCGGCTGGCGCGGGCACAGCCCTGCTGTCACGCAGCCTTCAGCGCGCGATAGGCGGCCAGGCTGAGCCACCGGCCCCAGCGTCCGCGCCAATGGGACGGGCCTGGGGTCGGGGCGCGGATGCCTGATCACGCGGCCTGGGACCAAGGCCGCAGACACCCGGGCGAGGGTGTCATCAGGCCCGCGCAGGAGGAGCGGCCGAGGCGGGCATGGATCTGTGGTCACGCACCTCTTCAGCCCGCACGGCAGACGGCCAAGCCGGGCCACAAACCCCGCCACTCACTGACGGGGCCTGGAGCCGAGGCGCGGGTGCGTGATACTGCGGTCCGGGGCCGAGGTGGTGGGCGGCCGGGGCGAGCGTGCCGCCGGACCCGCGTGGATGGTCCGATCAGCACGGACACGAACCTGCGGTCACGCAACCTTCGGCCCGTACGGAAGGCAGCCAAACCGGGCCCGCCAAACCCTAACCCGCACCGGCAGGGCGGCCGGCCTGTGGCTGGGACGCGTGATCATGCGGACTGGAGCCAGGACGGACGGGCGCCCAGAGCGCGGATGCCACCGGCCCCTCATCGGTGGAACGGCTGGCGCGGGCACGAACCTACAGTCACACAGCCTTCAGCGCGCACGATAGGCACTAAGCCGAGCCCACCAGCGCACGCGCCGACGAGCCGGGCCCGGGTCCGGGGCGCGGATGTGCGGTCACGCAGCCTGGAGCCAGGAAGGCGGACGCTTGGGGGCAAGGATGCCACCGGCCCCTCATAGGTGGAGCTGCCCGCATGGGCACGCACCTACGGTCACGCAGCCTTCGGCCCGCGCGATAGGCACCCAAGCTGAGCCCATCGACCCCAGCGCCCGTGCCGACAAGCCGGGCCTGAGTCCGGGGCGCGGGTGCACGGCCTTGAACCAAGGTGGCGGACGCCCCGGACCCGCGAGGGTAGAGCGGTCGGTGCAAGCGCGGCCTGTGGTCACACGACCTCGAGAGTGTGCGGTAGGCGGCCAAGCCGGGCCCACAAGCCCCAGACCCGCGGCAAGGGGCGGGTTTGGGGCTGGGCTGCGCGGGTGCGTGATCAGGCGGACTGCAGCCAGGGCGGCGGACGCCCCACGCGAGGGGGCCACTGGACCTGCGTGGGAGGAGCAGTAGACGGACTGCTGTCACGCAACCTTCAGCCTTCACGGATGGTGGGCGATCGAGGCAAGGGGGGCGTCGGATCCGCGCGGGCGGAGCGGTCGGTGCAGACGCGAGCCTGCGGCCACGCAACCTTGAGCCCGCATTGGTAGGCGACCAGGTTGGGCCCAGACCCACGCTGACAGGGCGGCCGGCCCTGGGGCGTAGATGCGTGAGCATGCGGCCTGTGACCAGGAAGGCGGGTGATCAGAGCGAGGCGCCATCGAACCCGCATGGGTGGAACGGTCGGCGCGGGCGTGGACCTGCCATCACGCAACCTTGAGCCTGAGTAGTAGGCGGTCAGGCTGGGCCCCGGCCTCAGGCCCGCGCCGATGAGACAGCCGAGTCTTGTGCGTGGGTGCACACCGGCGAGCGCGTCACCGTGATCGACCGCGCCGCCCGCACCGTTACGACCTCGGTCGGGGACGCCGTCCCCTACGACGCGCTTTGTCCTGGCCACCACTTCGGTGCCGTGTGCGCCGCCGGTCCAGGGCGGACCTGTCCGGCGCGCACGGCGGCGAGATCGCCGGGCGTGGTCATGCGGCCTGGAGCCAAGGTGGTGGGCGGCCGGGTTCGGAAAGGGCTCTGGTTCCGGGTGGGTGAAGGCGGTAGGTGTAGCGGCCGTCGGGTGTTTTAGTGATGTGGATGCGGTGTGGGTTGGTGTGCTTGAAGCGGTTGTGCCATCCGCAGGTGAGGGCGAGTTGGTCGATGTCGGTGGGGCTTCGGCCGAGGGCCCAGCCGTTGACGTGGTCGACCTCGCACAGCGTCCCGGGCACCTCGCAGTCTTGGACGGCGCAGGTGGAGTACAGGGTTTCCAGGACCTGGCGTTGTGGGGCGGTGGCGAACCGGACCCGGTGGCCCAGGTAGAGCGGGGTGTTGCCGCCTCCGAGCAGGAGCGGAGACACCCCTGCGCTGAGTGCGATGCGGCGGGCTTGGGCGGCGGGGATGGGGGTGCCGTCGGTGAGCCGGGCGGGGGCCTGGCCGCCGGTGAGGGTGTCCAGGTCGCAGATGACGGTGACGCGGGTGGCCTTGTGCCCGCCCGACAGCACCGTGGTCAGCGCAGCGGCCGTCCGCTCGGACAGGTCTCGGTGGTCGTCGGTCCCGGCGGGCTTGGCCAGCGGCCCGAGCGTGCCGTCCCAGATCGCGGCGTCTTCGGCGTTCAGCCAGCCCTTGATGTAGCGGCCGCCGTCCAGCGACCGTGTCGAGTCGATCCAGGATTTTTCGTAGCCGCGTGCGGCGTCTTCGGGGGCCTGTTCGGTGCCGTCGCGTTCGGCGATGACGTCGCGGATCCGTTTGCCGAAGCTGGCGACTTTTCCGGCGGAGAAGCCCTGGTCGACCATGCCCAGCAGGATGCTCTCGGCCGCGGGGCAGTCATCGTCGTCGAGTCGGGTGACTGCGTCGGCGATGGTGGCGGCATATCCGGCCGACAGGTCACCGGTGGTCCACCGCTCGGTCATCTCGGGCAAGCGGTGACGCTGCCGGGCAAGGGTGAGGCGTTCTTTGGCGCGGGACTCGCGCATCCCCAGGCGGGAGCGCAGCCAGGAGCGGGTGGAGGGGTATCCCCACCGCTGCACTTCCCGAGCGCTGTCGACCACGCCGATGAATCCAGCGAGGGCGGCTTCCTGCAGGTCGGTTGTGGTGGCAAGGGTCTCGGTGAGTTCCATGCACGCCGCCGCTGATTCGGGGGCGGTGCGGGAGGCGAGTTCGGCGGCGATCGCCGATGCCGCGTTCACCAATTCCATGGTGGACGCGGCGTCGAGGTCGACCGCGATTGAACTCATAACCTTATGATATCCGGCCGGACGCTGCTTCGCCCTTTCGAGTCGAAATTCGACCATGATTCTTTTGAGCTTCCTTGATCGGCTCTCGCCTGTTTTCTCGAAAGGCTCATTTCGGGCATTTCGAATTGGCTACCTGTCTTGTTGTCGTGTGCGTTTCTGGTTGGGGTGGGGGCGGCGCGTCGGGCAGAGGGCAGGCGGAGCCTGCCCGACGAAAGCTGCACTCAGGGGCCGCAGAGGCTCCGAAGTCAAGGGTGGGACGGAGTCCCATCGCGAAGCGACGCCGAAGGCGCCCTTGACTTTGGAGGGGCGGCCCCGTACGCAGCGCCGCCCCCACCACAATTCCCCGAACACCGAACAGGCCATTCACAACACACCAGCCACGCTAAGGGGCTGAGGATCCCGTTCTCGGCGTGTCCAGCTGTATGCCGGAACACCGCATGTGGGTTATTGTCACGGCGGCACCTTCGCCACGACCATGAAGGACAGCGAAACGCATCTCGAAGCCGACCCCTGCGGGGCAAGTGCTCCAACCTTCGCCCCAGCCCCACGCAACTCCTCAGTGGGAATGCTCGTCCGTGTCGACGGGTATCTCGTCGCCCAGAAGTGAGTGGTCGGGCACGGATACGCTGCGTTTCAGACGCATTCGCATCAGGCGTGCGACGGCATTTAGGTTGCCGACCTCAACGGCCCCTCGGCATCCGCGACAGCAAGAACCTGCAGCCAAGACCTCACTCGCCAGCACTTCACCGCCCTCCTTGCCCGCCTGGCGTCGGTGAGATGGGTGCCACCTGAGGGGTCTTGCACGTCGGCGACGAGCGGGCCGCTCGCGGCGATCACCTGGAGGGACAGTGGCATTGCCGCTGCGGTCGGCCACGGTTAGGTCGCCGCAGCCCTGTGCGGACGCTGCCATGGCCACTCGCGTCGTCGACCATCCCGGCTTACTGGCTGCCGCGGTCAGGTGGCTTTGCCGTGGGTGATATAGAGGTTCATTCGGGTGAAGTCGAGCGTGATGTTGAAAGGCTTGAAGAAGCAGTGGGCGAAGTGGCCGATCGCATCGAATCCTGGTCCGTAGGGCCACGGGACGTTGACCGGCATGTTCGGGTCCATTTCGCAGAAGACCTCCTTGGCGACGGCGTCGCCGAGGCGGATCTCCTTTGGGTAGCAGGGGTAGGTCGTGGTCGCATGGCTGTGGGCGAAAGTCTCGAACGGGCGGTCGTAGTCAGTGCGGATGCCCAGCTGCTCGGCCACTTCGCCGGGCATGCCTGCGACGGTTGCGCCGCTGTCTCCGCCGAAGTTCACGCCCAATACCCGGGGGCCGGAGTCGACGATGCTGCCGATGCTGCTGACGTCGTGATCACGGGATAGCCATAGCGGCAGCGGCTTGACGCCCGCCCGTGCGGCGTCCGCGCGTACCTTTCTGGCCGCTTCCAGGGTTGGACGGCGCAGGATCAGCGACCGGCCTGCATAGTCGATGGTGGTCAGCAGGTGGTAGAAGACCCACGTGCCGATCATTCCGTCGCTGCCGGTGCCGACATCTTCGCCCGATTCCGTTGACGACCATCCAACGGGTACGTTCCGGAGTTCGATGCCGCCCAGCTTGAGGGAGTCCAGCACCCCGTAGTACACCCAAATGGTGACGCCTTCGAACTCGCTTTTCTCCTTGTAGACGGGGCTCAGCCCGGCTTCCTTGGCCGCGGTCGCGGTCAGGCTCAGGTTCGGAGCGCCGGTGTAGAACGTGAAGCGCTTCGGCGGCCCGCCGTTGAGTGAGGCATGCACCAGGGGCACTGGGTCCATCTGCAGCCATGGCACGCGGCCGATGTCGCCGTGAATCTGGTACGGCTTGCCGCGGACCGCCGCGAACCATTCGGCGTAGCCCTTCTCGCCGGATGCTCGCCAGCGTGGCACGGAGAGGGAGAGCTTGTCCTGCCGGATGTAGCAGTCGCCCAGCAGCCAGTTGGTCTCCTTGTCGTCGGGCGCCAGTTCGAGGGCCAGCGTGAGGTACTTCTCCGCGTCGCGGAACTTGTTGGCCATTAGCCCGACATAGCCGCGCTGGCGCGCCCCGTGCAGGTTCGCGGGGTCTGTTCTCAGGATCTGCTCGTACGCGCGGCCGGCCTGCTCGAATTTCCCGGCCTTGAACAACGCGTCCGCGCCGCCGCCGTCGGCGTGTGCCGTGCCCGCCGTGCCGAGCAGCGGCGCGGTCGCGGCGGCGCCGGCCGCCACGACCGCGCCCCGCAACAACTCGCGCCGGTCCCATTTTCCGTCAGCGGCCACGGCCTTCTCCTTTTACGCTCACCTCTCGGAACCGGGGCACGTGTCCCCCGGCGCGGACTACTGCTGCGGTCCGCGCCTCCAGGGAAGACGGGAGACTGTTGCGGTGGCGTATGCACTTTTCAATACGTCCGCGATACGTCCCGTGGCTGCGGTGAGGGGACGCCGCCGCGACCGGCTCACGGTCGGGCGGACGGCTCCTTGAAGATGCCGAAGCGGTTGCCCGACGGGTCCTCCAGGTGGGCGAAGCGTAGGCCGCTCTGGGCGGTCGCCGGGGGGACGGTGACCTTGCCGCCGCGCCGCTCGGCCTCGGCGCAGGCGGCGTCCACGTCCTCGACCAGGACGAAGAACACGGCGTGCGGGCCGCCTTGGGCGGTCAGGCCGCCGCTCGGGGCCTGACCGCCCGGGTAGGTGATCAGCTCGTAGCCCGTGTCGGCCGAGTCGTCCCCGAAGCGCCAGCCGAACATGTCGCCGTAGAAGCGGCGGGCCTCGCCGGGCGTGTCGGTGCCGATCTGGAACCAGGCGACGGTGTTGTACGCGGGGATGCCCATGATGTGTCCTCCATGTCGGGGTTGTGGAACCGAGGGTGGACGGAGGGCGCGACAACCCTGTGTCGGGGTTGTCAGGTGGATTCCGGGGACGCTCAGATCCAGGTGGGGAGGGACTTTTCGGCGTAGCGGGCTCCGAAGCCGCCGGTCGGCAGGATCTGGGCGATGGCGTCCAAGTCGTCCTGGGTGAGGGTGAGGTCGGCGGCGGCATTGTTCTCTTCGACCCGCGCGGGGCTGCGGGTGCCGGGGATGGGGACGATGTCCTCGCCCTGGGCCAGGACCCAGGCCAGCGCCAGCTGCGAGACCGTCGCGTCCTTGGCGGCGGCAAGCTCGGTGAGCTGCTGGACGGCCGCCAGGTTCTTCTCGTAGTTGCCCGGCTGCCAGCGGGCGTCGTGGTTGCGCATGTCGGTCGGGTCGTAGGACCCGGCGGGCTTGGCGGTGCCGGTGATGAAGCCGCGTCCCAGCGGGGAGTACGACACGAACCCGATGCCGAGTTCGCGCAGCACCGGGAACAGCTGCTCCACGTCGCGCTCGAACAGCGAGTACTCGGTCTGGAGGACGGAGACGGGCTGGACGGCGTGCGCGCGGCGGATGGTCTGCGGGCCCGCCTCGCTCAGCCCGAAGTACTTCACCTTGCCCGCCTCGATCAGCTCCTTGACGGTGCCGGCGACGTCCTCGATCGGGACGTTCGGGTCGACGCGGTGCTGGTAGAGCACGTCGATGTGGTCGACGCCCAGGTAGCGCAGGCTGTTGTCGGCGACCTTGCGGATGTTGTCCGGATGGCTGTTGAGACCGGAGACCCTCCCGGACGACAGGTCGAAGCCGAACTTGGTCGCCAAGACGACCTCGTCGCGGAAGTCCTTGACCGCCCTGCCGACCAGTATTTCGTTGGAGCCGGTGCCCAGGCCGTAGAGCTCGGCGGTGTCGAAGAAGGTGACGCCCAGCTCGTGGGCGCGCCGGATGGCGGCGATCCCCTCCTGCTCGTCGCCGGGGCCGTAGGCCATCGTCAGGCCCATCGTGCCGTAGCCGATCGCCGAGGTGACCAGCCCTTGGCGGCCCAGAGTGCGCTTCTGCATGACCAACCCTCCCTGTCGTAACCGCATAGAACGAACCGAACCGTTCGGTATGACTCCCAATCACAGTACTCACTCGTCCCGGCAAATCAAACCGAACGGTTCGGTTGGCTAGGCTGAGGGCATGGCCAGCACCGCCGACTCGACCCACGCCCGGATCGTCGCCGCCGCGCGCGACGAGTTCGCCCGGTACGGGATCGCCGGCGCGCGCGTCGACCGGATCGCCAAGGCCGCCCGCACCAGCAAGGAACGCATCTACGCCTACTTCCGCAGCAAGGAGAAGCTGTACGAGCACGTGGCCGCCGCCGAACTCGCCGCCGCGGCCGACGCCGTCCATCTCGATCCGGCCGATCTGCCCGACTACGCGGGTCAGCTGTTCGACTACTTCACCGCGCACCCCGACCGGTACCGGTTCATCGCGTGGGGACGTCTGGAGCTGGCCCCCGCCTCCGCCTCTGCATCCGCACCCGTGGACAGCCCCTATCGGGACGCCATCCTCGGCAAGATCGCTACCATCCGTCGCGCACAGGAGGCGGGCGATCTGGATTCCTCGTGGGATCCGGTCGACGTCATGGCGGTGGTCTCCCAGCTCGCCCATACCTGGCTCGACCAGGCCACACTGGCCGCCGTCGCCGACCAGGCCGCAACGGACCCCGCGCTCGCCGCACGCCGCGCCGCCGTGATCCGCGCCGTCAGCGCGATCTTCCCGCCGAAGCCCCGCTCCTGACCGCTTTCAGCCGGAGCTCAGACGAACTCCAGGGGGCGGACGACATAGTCGGCGGGGATGTCGCTGTGCATGGCCTCGGTGCTGCGGTCGGGGGCGGTCTCCTCCAGGAGGGCGGCGCGGCGGACGCGGTCGGTGCGGAACACCCGGCAGCCGCCCCGCATCCGGCACCACGCGGTCAGGTACCAGCCCTTGCCGGACGCGGTGAACGTGACGGGCTCGACGTCGCGCTCGGTCTCGGTGCCCGCCCGGTCGACGTAGGTGAGGCGGACCACCCGGCGGGCCAGGACGGCCTCCTCCAGCACGGCCGGCACGGACGCCGGGTCGTCGTTCCCGGCGGGGGCCATGAAGCGGATGCGGGCGGCCAGTTCACGGGCCGAGGCGCCGTCGTCCGCCGACATCGCCGCGACGATCTTGTGCAGGGCGGTGCGGGCGGCGCGGGAGTACGGTGAGCCGCCCGCCCGGGAGAGGGTGATCGCGACGGCGACGGCCTCGGCGGGGGTGAAGTTCAGCGGCGGCAGCGTCCGGCTCTTGTCGAGGGTGTAGCCGCCGCCCCGGCCGACGTCCGCGAAGATCGGCACGCCGGCCTGCTGGAGCGCGCTGATGTCGCGCTCGATCGTCCGGACGCTCACCTCGTACCGCGCGGCCAGTTCGCGCGCGGCGAGGCGGCGCGGCGCGCAGGCGCGCAACTCCTCCACCATGGCGTACAAGCGGTCGGTGCGGTTCACGCGCCGAACGTACGCGCCGGGTCCGACATTTCCGGGAGACTCGTAACAGGGCGCTAGGTGAAGCGCCAGAGGCTCACCTTTCCGTTGGAGCTGCCTGCTCCAGCAGCGAGCAGGCGGCCGTCGCGGCTGAAGGCGAGGGTCGTGCCGTCCGACCTCTCCCAGTCGAGGGACATGAACTGGTCGCCGTTGCGGGTGTCCCAGAGCCGGATGGTCGCGTCCTGGGCAGCGCTGGCCAGGGTGCGGCCGTCTGGGCTGAAGGCCAGGGCCTGGACGGTTCCCTCGTGCCCTCGCAGGGCGCGGCGCTGCTTCCCGGTCTGTACGTCCAAGAGCCGGATCATCCATTTGTCCGTGTCGTCTACGACGTCGGTTGCGGCGGTACGCCCGTCCGGGGCGAATGTGAAGAGCACGTTGACCCGTCCGGCCGTGGTGATGTCCCGGTGCGCCCGCAGGTCGTGGACCTGGATGTCGCCGCGGCTGCCGATGGCGGCGATCCTGTCACCGGCCGCGTCGAACGCCAGCCGCAGGGTGCCGCCGCTCCGCGGTGTGAAGGCGCCGGTGCGGCGCCCGGCCGCGGTGTCCCAGAGTTCGATGCCGTTGGCTCCGACGGTCGCCAGGGTCCGGCCGTCCGCGCTGAGCGCCTTGGTGAACGTCCTGCCCTCGGGCATGATCGTCCGGACGCGGGCGCCGGTGGCCGCGTCCCAGAGCTGGATCGGGGCCGTCCCGCGCAGGGTCGCCGCCAGCCGGCCGTCCCCGCTGAGGGCGGTGAGCTGGTCGGCGCCCTCGTCGCCCAATTCGTGCGCGGATCCTCGGCCGGTCTCGACGCTCCACCGCCAGATCTGCCCGGTCCCCGCGCAGACCAGCGTCGCCGAGTCCGGGGTGAACGCGAGCTGGAACGTCGCGACCGGGCCACCGGCGAGCACGACCGGACGGGGGTTCTTCAGGGGCGGCGCGTCCTCTCCGCTCCACCGCCACAGCAGCGCGGGGACGCCGAGGACGGCCGCGACGCCCGCCACCGCTCCCCCGGTGAGGACGGTACGGCGTCCCGTCCGGCCGGGCGGCGGCGCGTCCGCCAGCAGTCGGGCCGCCTGGGCGGGAGACGGCCGCCGCTCCGGTTCCTTGGCCAGGCACGCCCCGATCGCGGGCCGCAGTTCGGCGGGCACGCCGGTCAGGTCGGGCGGGGCGCTGACGATCCGGTGGACGATCCCCGGCACGTTGGCGGCGTCGAACGGCCCGCGCCCGGTCGCGGCGAACGCCAGGACGCAGCCAAGGGAGAACACGTCCGACGCCGGGCCCGCCGTGTCCGCGCGGACCTGTTCGGGCGACATGAACGCGTACGTGCCGACGACGGCGCCGGTGGACGTCAGCGCGGTGGCGCCGGCCGCACGGGCGATGCCGAAGTCGATGATGCGCGGGCCGTCCGGCGACATGATCACGTTGCCGGGTTTGAGGTCCCGGTGCACGAGCCCGTTCGTGTGGATCGCCGCCAGCCCCTCGGCCAGCGCGGCACCGAGTGCGCGGACGGCGGCGACGTCCAGCGGTGTCGCCTCGCGCAGGGACGGGCCGGGGATGTAGGCGGTCGCCATCCACGGCTCGGGCGCCTCCGGGTCGGCGTCCACCACTTGGGCGGTGTAGAAGCCGCCCACCTTGCGGGCGGCCTCGACCTCGCGCGCGAACCGCACCCGGAACTCCGGGCGCGCCAGATGCTCGGAGCGGATGACCTTGACCGCGACGCGCCGACCGCCCGGGGACACTCCGAGGAACACCTCGCCCATGCCTCCCGCACCCAACCGTCCTTCCAGCCGGTACGGGCCTATCTGGCGGGGGTCGGCGTCGCGCAGGGGGTCCATCAGCGCAGGCTCCACAGGTTCACGGCGGTTTGCCCGCGACGTTCGCTGCCGCCCGCCACCGTCCGGCCGTCCGGGGAGAGCGTGAGTCCTCTGATCGGCCCGCCGGACGCGGCGAGGGTGGCGGTCACCCGGCGGGTCGCCAGGTCCCACAGCCGGATCGTGAGGTCGGCACCGGCGGCGGCCAGCACCGCACCGTCCGCACTGACCGCCACCTCGGTGACGTCCCCGGCGGGGTCGGAGTCGAGGACGCCTGTGATGCGGATTCGGGCGGCGTCCCACAGCCGGATCGCGGCGCCGCCCCCTGCGGTGACGAGAGTCCGGCCGTCCGGGGTGATGGCCAGTGAACTCGTCTTCTTTCCCCGGTCGGCGGTATGGACGACCAAGGTGCGAGTACGCGCGTCCCATACCCGGACGGAGCCGGGCTCGGTGCGGCCCTGGAAACCATCCATTCCGGCCATGACCCGGCGGCCGTCCCGGCTGAACACCACGTCGTTCATGTCCTCAGTGCCGGAGAGGTCACCCAGGACATCTCCCGTTGCGGCGTCCCAGAGCCGACCAGGCCCGGCGAGGACACGGCCGTCCGGGCTGAATGCGAGAGCGTTGACCTTAACGTCCTTGGCATGGAGCGTCCGGAGGGGGCGGGGCGGGCGTGTGTCCGCCGACTCCACGTCCCATAGGCGGACGGTGGCGTTCGTGTGGCCGGTTGCCAGCAATCTGCCGTCCGGGCTGAATGCCAGTGCGGCCGTGCCGGCGGGAGTACTCAATTCGTGGATGACGTGGCCCGTGGCAGGGTCCCACAGGTACACGGTCTCTCCCGGCGTCCCGCAGACCAGGATTTTGCCGTTCGGGCTTAACGCCACGTCCGCCACCGGATGCCCGTCCTTGGCGAGCGTCATGGCGGGCGGCTGCATCGCATCGCCGGACGCCTGGGGCTGCCCGCCGCCTCGGGTGAGCAGGAACGCGGGCACCCCGACAACGGCGGCGGTCGCCGCCACCGCGCCGCCCAGAACCGTCCGGCGCGAAACCCCGGCGACGGGCCGGACGGCATCCGCCACGCGGGTGAACGGCGTCGTGCCGCGCTCCACTGTGCGGTCGGCGTCCGGATCTGACGGGGTTGTCGAGAGTGGCACGGCGTCCGGGTCGGCCAGGTGGGCGATGATCCGGTCGGTGGACGGACGGTCGACCACCGCCTTGGCCAGGCAGGACGCCACGAGCGGACGCATCGCCTCCGCCAGCCCGTCCAGTACGGGCGGCTCGTGCAGGACGCGGTGCACGATCGCCGGGATCGTCACGGCGTCGAACGGGCTGCGCCCGGTCGCGGCGAACGCCAGCACGCAGCCCAGCGCGAACACGTCGGCGGGCGGCCCGGACGGCTCGCCCAGCACCTGCTCGGGCGCCATGTAGGCGTACGTGCCGAGAACCGCGCCTTCCGCGGTGAGCGTTCCCGCGCCGACGTCGCGGGCGATGCCGAAGTCGATGATGCGCGGGCCGTCCGGCGACATGATCACGTTGCCGGGTTTGAGGTCCCGGTGGACCAGCCCGCTCGCGTGGATCGCCGCCAGCCCCTCGGCCAGCGCGGCACCGAGCCGGGCGACCTCCTCGGCAGGCAGCGGGGCGACGTCCCGCAAAGACGCCCCTGGGATGTAGGCCGTCGCCATCCACGGCTCAGGCGCCTCCGGATCGGCGTCCACCACCTGCGCGGTGTAGAAACCGCCCACCTTGCGGGCCGCCTCGACCTCACGCGCGAACCGCACCCGGAACTCAGGGCGCGCTGAGTGCTCCGAACGGATGACCTTCACCGCAACGCGCCGGCCGCCCGGCGAGACACCGAGGAACACCTCGCCCATGCCTCCGGCGCCCAACCGCCCCTCCACCCGGTACGGGCCTATCTGGTGGGGGTCGCCGTCGCGCAGCGCTTCCAAGGGGGCTCCCGTGTCAGGCGGCGCTCACTCAGAGGGCGCGGAGGAAACCGAGCATCGCCTCGTTGACCTCGGCGGGACGCTCCTGCTGCGTCCAGTGGCCGCATCCGGACAGCCAGACGGTGTCGCGGAGGTTCGGCACGAAGTCGGTCATGGAGTCGATGACGTTCCGCGCGCCGACGGCGACGATGTCGCGGTCGCCGGCGATGTAGAGCGCGGGCGGGCCGATGGGGGCGCGGTGCCAGGCGGTGGTCAGCTCCCAGTTGCGGTCCAGGTTGCGGTACCAGTTGACCGGTCCGGTGAAGCCGCTCTCGGCGTACTCCTCGACATAGGTGGCGATGTCGGCGTCGGTGAGCCAGCCGGGCAGCTTCTCCGGCTCGGGGATCACGTCGAGGAAGCCGCCGCCCTCGGGGGCGATCAGCGCGGGAGCGGCCCCGTCGCCGGACATCCCGACCAGCATCCGGCGGAACGTGGCGGCCCGGTCGCGGTCGAGGTCGGCCTCCGGGGCGTCCGGCTCCTGGAAGCGCACCATGTAGAAGCCCTCGCCGAACAGGCGGCGCATCGACTCGACCGGCGGCCTGCTGGAGCGGGGGCGGTGCGGGACGGACATGCCGATCACGCCGCGCACCTTGTCGGGGCGCATCTGCGCGACGGCCCACGCGACGGGCGCGCCCCAGTCGTGACCTGCGACGACGGCCCGGTCCGCGCCGAGCGCGTCGATGAGCCCGACCGCGTCCCCCGCCAGGTGCAGGATCGTGTACTGGTCCGCCTCGGCGGGGCCGCCGGTGCGGGCGTAGCCGCGCTGGTCGGGGGCAACGGCGTGGAATCCGGCATCGGCGAGCGCGGTGAGCTGGTGCCGCCAGGAGTACCAGCATTCGGGGAAGCCGTGCAGGAGCAGGACGAGCGGCCCTTCGCCCGCCTCGGCGACGTGCATGCGCAGGCCGCTCTCGGACTGGACGAAGCGATGCGTGATCTCGGTCATCGATGACCCCTCGCGGCGTGGGCGGGACCGTGCGGGCCCAACGGTAGCCCCACCCGTTCCGGGCCGCCGTGCCGGACGGCGAACACAATGTGGATGCGGCGTGTCCATACCGTCCGGCGGTGGATTGTGTGCGTGCGCCACATGGGACGGCAGGGGTCGCGCTCCGTAGGTTCGGCGCATGACGAGCGTGACACCGCGGCCCGCCGCGGGGAGTTCGGGGACGCTGGATCTGGCGGGGCGGCGCGCACTGGTCACCGGCGGCGCGGGCGGCATCGGCCGGGCCTGCGCGCGGCGGCTGGCCGCGGCGGGCGCCGCGGTGGTGGTGGCCGACATGGACGGGGCGGCGGCGGAGCGGACGGCGGCCGAGATCGGCGGCGTCCCGCTGTGCGCCGACCTCGCGGACGTGGACGCGATCGGCGGTCTGGCGGCCGATGTCGACATCCTGGTCAACAACGCGGGCATCCAGCATGTGGCTCCCGTCCACGAGTTCCCGCCGGAGATGTTCGCGCGGATCCTGCGGCTGATGCTGGAGGCGCCGTTCCGGCTGGTGCGGGACGCCCTGCCCGGCATGTACGAGCGAGGCTGGGGACGCATCGTCAACATCTCGTCCGTACACGGGCTGCGTGCCTCGCCCTACAAGTCGGCCTATGTGGCGGCCAAGCACGGGCTGGAGGGGCTGTCCAAGGTGATCGCGTTGGAGGGTGCCGCGTACGGCGTGACGTCCAACTGCGTGAACCCGGCCTTCGTCCGGACCCCGCTGGTGGAGGGTCAGATAGCCGACCAGGCGCGCGCGCACGGCATCCCTGAAAGCGAGGTCGTCGAGCGGGTGCTGCTTGAGCACGCGGCCGTGAAGCGGCTGATCGAGCCCGAGGAGGTCGCGGAGCTCGTCGCCTACCTGTGCTCGCCGCCGGCGTCCATGGTGACCGGCGCGTCCCTCGCCCTCGACGGTGGCTGGACGGCCCATTGACAATGGCCCGTATGTCCTGCGGCGACTTCCTCGAACTACTGGCCCGCGAGGCGTCCCCCGTGGAGTTCGAGGGGCCCCTCGTCCAGGCGCGGGCGGACGGCGCGCCGCCGGCCGTCCTGGCGGAGCTGGAGGCAGCCAAGCTGGCGGCGCTCCGGGTCAGGATGATCATGCGGCGGCACGCCCGGCGGGAGGCGGAGCTGGCGGCGCTGTTCGACACCGCCGGCGACCTCGCCGGGCTGCGCGACCTGGACGCCGTGCTGGAGGCGATCACGCGGCGCGCCCGGCGCCTGCTGAGCGCCGACATCGCCTACCTGACGCTGAACGACGACGAGCGCGGCGACACCTACATGCGGGTGACGGACGGGTCGGTGTCGGCGGCGTTCCGGCGGCTGCGGCTGCCGATGGGCACGGGACTGGTCGGCCTGGTGGCGCAGACGGCGATGCCCTACAACAGCGCCCACTACCTGGGTGACGGGCAGTTCCAGCATCGCGGTTACATCGACGACGCGGTCGCTGAAGAGGGCCTGGTCGCCATCCTGGGCGTGCCGATGCGGCTGGGCAGCCGCGTCATCGGCGTGCTGACGGCCGCGAACCGCAGCGAGCGTCCGTTCGACCAGGAAGAGGTGGCGCTCCTCGGATCGCTGGCCGCGCACGCCGCGATCGCCATCGACAACGCGCGCCTCTTGGACGAGACCAGGACCGCCCTGGAGGAGCTGAGCGCCGCCAACGAGGAGGTCAAGGCGCGCAGCGCAGCCGTGGAACGGGCGGCGCGCGCACACGACCGTATGACGGCCGTCGTCGTGCGCGGCGGTGGCGTGGAAGACGTCGGCGCGGTCGTGACCGAGCTGCTGGGCGGCACCCTGTACGTCCTGGACGCGGACGGCCGACGGCTCGCGACGACGGGCATCGACTCGGGCGGCCTCAGCGATGAGGAGCTGTCCGGGGTGTCGGCCTCTGCGCACTCTGCGCGCGCGCAGGGCCGTACGGTCCGGCGCGGTGACCTGTGGATCGCGTCGGTGTCGACCGGCGACGAGATGCTCGGGACGCTCGTCCTGCGCACGGCCGACGAGGTCGACGACGCCGACCAGCGGATCCTGGAGCGCGCGGCGCTCGTCACCGCACTGCTGCTGCTGTTCCAGCGCAGCGTCACCGAGGCGGAGGGCCGGGTGCGCGGCGAGCTGCTGGACGACCTGCTCTCCGGCCGCCGCACCGGCGTCGAGGCCCTGACCGCCCGCGCCCGGCGCGTGGACGTCGACCTGAGCGCCCCGCACGTCGTGCTGTGCGCCAAGTACGAGTCCCGCGAGCACCGGCAGCGAGCGGCGTTCTGGGCGTCGTCCTTCGCGGCCGTCGAGCACGGCCTCGCCGCCTCCCGGGTGGAGGAGGTCGTGCTGCTGCTGCCGGGCGACCGCCCCGGCGACGCGGCGCGCCGGGTGGCGAAGGAGCTGGGCGGCTCCCCACATACCGGAACATCCAGTTGAGCATCGCCGAGTTGTCGAAGACGAGGGTCAGCGGAAAGTAGCCCTGTTCGCACTCCAGCTCCCGCG
>NZ_JBFARO010000038.1:0-68150 GCF_040677125.1 Actinomadura sp. NPDC049382 | reverse complement strand
CCCGTCCATGGAACAGCCCTGATGTGGTGCTCGTCCTGGACAACCGGTACGCCCTGGGGGAAACGGGCTGGGTTTCGGGGCCGCCGGTCCCGCCGGTCCGGTGCTGCCGCGCTCGGTGCCCGTGCAGGTGGCCGTCCCGGCGATCGGGGTCCGCGCCCCGCTGGTCCGGCTGGGCCTCGACGCGGACGGCTCCGTCCAGGTGCCGCGCGCCGACCGTCCGGGCGAGGCCGGCTGGTACGACCTCGGACCGGCGCCCGGCGAGCGCGGCGCCGCCGTGCTCCTCGGCCACGTCGACTCGGCGGCGGGGGCGGCCGTCTTCTACGACCTCGGCCGGCTGCGGCCCGGGCATCGCGTCGAGGTGACGCGCGCGGACGGCCGCGTGGCCGTGTTCACCGTCGAGTCCGTGGAGCGGGTCGCCAAGGACCGGTTCCCCACCCAGCGCGTCTACGGCCCCCTCGACCGCCCCGGGCTCCGGCTCGTCACCTGCGGCGGGCCGTTCGACCGGGCGGCCCGCGGCTACCGCGACAACGTCATCGTCTACGCCACCGAGACGTCCGTCCGGTAGGGCGGGCGCTTCCCGCCGCCGCGCGTCCGGTGCGAGGATCGGACCAGCCGATCGTGAGAGGACCGCGCATGGCAGCCTCCCCGGAGTTCGACACCTCCGTCGCGCACCCGGCCCGCGTGTACGACTACTGGCTCGGCGGATCCGACAACTTCCCGGCCGACCGGGAACTCGGGGACGCGATGGTCCGGGCGATCCCGGCGCTGCCCGCGATGGCGCGCGCGAACCGGTCGTTCATGGAGCGGGCGACGCGGCACCTGGTGGAGTCGGGCGTCACCCAGTTCCTCGACATCGGCAGCGGCATCCCCACGTCGCCGAACCTGCACGAGATCGCGCGGGCGGTCGACCCGTCCGTCCGCGTCGTGTACGTCGACAACGACCCGCTGGTCACCGAGCAGGCACGGGCCATGATCGCGGACGTGCCGGGCGTCGCCTATCTGCACGGCGACCTCACCGAGCCGCAGGCCGTCCTGGACGATCCGCTGCTCGCCGAGACGCTCGACCCGGCCCGTCCGGTCGCGCTGATGGTCGTCGCGCTGCTGATGTACTTCCCGCCCGACCGGCACCCGGAGCGGTGGGTCGCGACGCTGCTCGGCGGGCTGCCGTCCGGCAGCACGGTCGCGATCTCGCACCCGACCGCCGACTTCGACCCGGAGGCCGTCGCCGCCGCCAACGCCGCGGCGAACGCGGCGGGGATCCCGCTGGTGTCCCGGACGCGGGACGAGTTCGCCGCGCTGTTCGGCCCGGCGACACTCCTGCCACCGGGCGCGGTGCCGCTCGCGACATGGCGTCCCGACACGCCCCCGGCCGACCCGCACGAGGTGTACTACTACGCCGGCCTGGCCCGCAAGGACTGACCCGGTCAGCCGAAATGGCCGGCGAAGCCGTCGTGGAGGCGGTCGAGGCCGAACTCGAAGAGCTCCTCGTAGGAGAAGTCGAAGACGTTGTCGGAGAGCTGCGCCATCACGGGGAAGTCGCCGCTGAGCAGAGCCGCCTCCAAGGACGGGCTCTGCGCGGCCCAGAACTCCTCGTTGCTGAGGCCCGTCCGGCGTTCGGCCCGGCGCTCCAGGATGTAGCGGCGCGCGACGCTCTCCACGTAGTCGCTCTGGACGCTGACCATCATCATCAGCGTGCGGTCGTCGACGCCCGTCGGGCGCAGCCTGCCGAGGAGCCTGTCCAGCCCGCGCATGGAGTTGGGCCCTAGGAGCGGACGGCTCTGGTCCACGAACGGGTACCACGGATGGTCCAGGCACAACCGCCAATGGCCGTGCGCCTCGTCCGCCAGGATCTCCCGCCAGCTCCGCCCGTCACCGTCCGTCTCCGTGCCCTCGGGGACGGCGGTGACGTGGTCGAGCATCAGGTCCAGAAGCTCGCTCTTGCCGGGGACGTACCGGTAGAGCGTCATCGTCCCGACGCCCAGGCGGGTCGCGATGGAGCGCATCGACAGCGCGTCGAGCCCCTCGGTCTCGGCGAGCTCGTCGGCGACCTCGACGGCCGCCGCGATGACCCGGTCCAGGGTGAGGCCCGGCGGCCGCCCCCGAGGCGGCCGGACCCGATCGCCCCACAGCAGCTTCAGACTCCGCCCGAGATCCCGGCCGTCGCCGCGCTCCGATGCCATGACCCGTCCGTCCCGCTCTTCCCGCCCAAGGCGCCTCCGTCAGCGCACACACGAAGACGCTACAGGGCGTGTTCGCGCAGGGGGGCGACCCCCTGGAGCCTGTGTTGGCCCAGGGGGGCGACCCCCTGGAACCCCCGTTACGGCCGAGAGGCCGTTTCCCCGATCCGCTGGCGCGTCTCGGCGAAACAGCCTCTCGCCCGGCGGGGCGTGCGGCCTCCGGGCGCTAGGGCGCCCTCCGGCCGCCCGCCCCGTGGGCGCGGCTGAGGTCGGCGCACTTTGGGCTAGGGCGCCCTCCGGCCGCCCGCCCCGTGGGCACGGCTGAGGTCGGCGCACTTTGGGTATGGTGTACGTTAATTTGCGTATGGGATACGCGAAGGGGAGGTGTCGATGGCGGAGGACGCGATCCTTGCGGTGGGAGTCCGCAAGGACTACGGGACGAAACGGGCGCTTGACGGCTTCGATCTCACGGTGCCGAAGGGCATGGTGTACGGGCTGCTCGGGCCGAACGGCGCGGGGAAGACGACCGCCGTGCGCATCCTGTCGACGCTCGCCCGGCCGACCGGCGGGCGGGCCGAGGTCGCCGGGTTCGACGTCGCGGCCCGGCCCCGGGCGGTGCGGCGGCGGATCGGGCTGGCGGGGCAGCACGCCGCGCTGGACGAGGTGCTGACCGGGCGGCAGAACCTGCGCATGTTCGGCCGCCTGTTCCACCTCGGGAAGCGGCGCGCGGCGGAGCGCGCGGAGGAGCTGCTGGAGCGCTTCGACCTGCTGGACGCCGCCGACCGCGGCGTGAAGGGGTACAGCGGCGGGATGCGCCGCCGCCTCGACCTCGCCGCCAGCATGATCCTCGCGCCGGACGTGCTGTTCCTCGACGAGCCGACCACCGGGCTCGACCCGCGCGGCCGCAACGAGGTGTGGGACTCCGTCCGCTCGCTCGTCGCGCAGGGCACGACCGTCCTGCTGACGACCCAGTACCTGGAGGAGGCCGACCGGCTGGCCGGGCGCATCGCCGTCCTCGACCGGGGCCGGGTCATCGCCGACGGCACGCCGGAGTCGCTGAAGCGGCTGATCGGCGGCGACCGGATCGAGGTGGTGGTGCGCGACCCCGCGGAGCTGGCGGCCACGGCGGCGGTGGTCGCCCGCGCGGCGTCCGCCGAGCCGCAAGTGGACGCCGAGGCGGCGCGGGTGCACGCGCCGGTCGCCGACCGGGTGGCGGCGCTGACCGAGGTCGCCCGCACCCTGCAGGACGACGGGATCGCCGTCGAGGACATCGGGCTGCGCAGGCCCACGCTGGACGAGGTGTTCCTGCGCCTCACCGGCCACCGCGCCGAGAAGGAAGAGGTAGGGGCATGAGCGCAGTGGAACGCGGGGCCGTGGACGAGGGCGTCGGCGAGCGGCTCTACTGGGCCGTCGCCGACTGCTGGACGATCGTCCTGCGCGGCCTCACGCACTACGTCCGGCAGCCGAGCAACATCGCCTGGCAGCTCGGGTTCCCGATCGTGTCGGTGCTGCTGTTCGGCTACGTGTTCGGCAGCGCGATGTCCGTCCCCGGCGGCGGCGACTACCGCGAGTTCCTGATGCCGGGCATGTTCGGGATGACGATGGCGATGGGGTTCATGAACACCGCGTACGCCGTCGTCTTCGAGAGCACGCGCGGGGTCACCGACCGCTTCCGCTCGATGCCGATGGCGTCGTCCGCGACCGTGACCGGGCGCGGCGTCGGCGACCTGATCGGCGCGACCCTCGACCTCGTCGTGCTGGGGCTGACCGCGCTGGCGATCGGCTGGCGCTCCAGCGGCGGCGTGCTCCGGACGCTCGCGGCGTTCGGCCTGTTCCTGCTGCTGCGCTTCGCGCTGATCTGGATCGGCGTGCTGCTCGGCCTGCTCGTGCCCAACGAGGAGGCGGCGGGGAGCCTGTTCGCGGTCGCGTTCCCGTTCGCGATGATCTCCAGCGCGTTCGTGGCGCCGGCGCTGATGCCGGACTGGCTGGGTGCGATCGCGCGGTGGAACCCGGTCTCCGCGACCGTCACCGCGTCCCGCGAGCTGTTCGGCAACCCGGCCGCCGTCGGCGGTACGTGGGTCGAGCAGAACGCCCTGCTGATGGCGCTCGTGTGGCCCGCCGTCATCACCGCGATCTTTCTGCCGCTGGCCGTCCTGCGGTACCGGCGGCTGGGGCGCTGATCCGTCCTCCGACACGTCTTGACGCATGTCAGGGGCGGTGCAAGCGTGGGAGGTGATGGTGAAAAGGGGGACCCATCATGACTGAGATCAAGAGCATCGAGAAGCCGGACGACCGGCGCGACTTCCCCAGGGGCCACCTTGAGGTCGTCAACTTGACCGGTCTCGTCTTCGGCAAGGCGACGTTCGAGCCCGGCTGGCGCTGGACGGAGTCGGTGAAGGACATCGCCGGCACCGACCTGTGCCAGGTGCACCACAACGGCTATGTCGTGCAGGGCCGGATGCGCATCCAGATGAGCGACGGCGCCGAGGGCGAGGTCGGGCCCGGTGACGTGTTCGTCGTCGAGCCCGGCCACGACGCGTGGGTCGTCGGCGACGAGGCCTGCGTCATGTTCGACTTCGCCGGCGGCATCGGCGAGTACGCCAAGGCCGGCTGACCGGCGCGTCGCGGCGATGGCCGGTGGGTCCGCCCACCGGCCGCACCCTTCCCCCTCGGCCCCCGCGCATGGCGAGAATTGACGACGTGGGAGCGGGTGCGGCCGGGTAGGTTCGAGAGATGAACGAGCGGCCGACTCTTGAGGACATCCGGCGCGCGCCGAAGGTGCTGCTGCACGACCACCTGGACGGCGGCGTCCGGCCCGCGACCATCGTCGAGCTGGCCCGCGACACCGGGTACGCCGACCTGCCCGCCACCGATCCCGACGCCCTGCGGACGTGGTTCGAGGAGGCGTCCAACTCGGGGTCGCTGGAGCGCTACCTGGAGACCTTCTCCCACACCGTCGGCGTGATGCAGACCGCCGAGGCGCTCACCCGGGTCGCGTACGAGTGCGCGGAGGACCTCGCGAACGACGGCATCGTCTACGCGGAGGTCCGGTACGCGCCGGAGCAGCACCTCAGCCGGGGCCTGACGCTGGAGCAGGTCGTCGAGGCCGTCCTGGACGGGTTCGCGCGGGCCCGCAAGGACTTCGGCATCCGGGTCGGGACGCTGGTCACGGCGATGCGGCACCAGGCGCGCAGCATGGAGATCGCCGAGCTGGCCGTCCGCTACCGGGACCTCGGCGTCGTCGGGTTCGACATCGCGGGCGCCGAGGCCGGCTACCCGCCCACCCGGCACCTGGACGCGTTCGAGTACCTCCAGCGGGAGAACGCGCACTTCACCATCCACGCCGGCGAGGGCTTCGGGCTGCCGTCGATCTGGCAGGCGATCCAGTGGTGCGGCGCCGACCGGCTCGGCCACGGTGTGCGGATCATCGACGACATCGAGGTGGACGGCGGCGACGCGCGGCTCGGCCGGCTCGCCGGCTACGTCCGGGACAAGCGGATCCCGCTGGAGATGTGCCCGACGTCCAACATCCAGACGGGCGCGGCGAAGTCGATCGCCGAGCACCCGATCGGGCTGCTGCGCCGGCTCAGCTTCCGCGTCACGGTCAACACCGACAACCGGCTGATGAGCGGGACGACGCTGTCGCAGGAGTTCGCCAAGCTCACCGAGGCGTTCGGCTACGGCTGGGACGACCTGCAGTGGTTCACGGTGAACGCGATGAAGTCGGCGTTCGTGCCGTTCAACGAGCGGCTCGAACTGATCAACGGGGTGATCAAGCCCGGCTTCGCGCAGCTCAAGTGGAGCGGCGCCCGGCCACTGGCATGATCGAGCCATGACCATTCGCTCCACCGGCGGGCAGGTCGCCGCTTACGCGTGGCTCGTGTTCGCCCTGCTCAACTTCGTGGACCTGTTCGTCGGCATCACCGGTGACCCCGACTACTCGCTGACGACGTTCACGATCGCGTTCCTGCTCCTGCTCGGCTGCGGGGTCGCCTACACGATCGGGCTGCGCCCGGCGATCGTCGGGGACGACGAGGGGATCACCGTCCGCAACCCGCTGCGGGACGTCCGCGCGCCGTGGGCGGCGGTCCGGAGCATCGAGGGCAAGAACGCGGTGACCGTGCGCTTCATCGGCCCGGACGGGTCGGACGTGGAGACCCGGGCCTGGGTGCACCAGACGTCCCCCCGCGCGCAGGCGAAGGCGGAGGCCCGCGCCGAGAAGCAGGCGCGCAAGAACCAGGGCGCGGACATCGACCTGCGGGGCCGGACGCCGACGAGGTTCGCGGCGCAGCAGCTCAACGAGCTGCGCGACCGGCACCGCCCGCGGGCCAAGTCGGGCGCCCCCGACCGGGCCGCCGCGGCGAAGCAGGCCGAGACCGCCCGGGGCGCGGTCGCCTGGTCGGTCCCGGCGGTGGCGGCCCTGGCCGTCCCCCTCGCCGCGCTGATCGTCGCCCTGGTCGTCTCGCTGGTCCGCTGACCGCCCCTAGGCGAGGGCAGTGGAGAGGGCCGTGCGGAGCGCGTCCAGTTCGGCGGCGGCGCGCGCGCGGGTCGCGGCGACGTCGTCCTCTACCGGAAGGACGACCTCCAGGTAGCACTTGAGCTTCGGTTCCGTGCCCGAGGGGCGGACGACCACGCGGGCGCCGCCGGACAGCCGGAAGCGGAGCCCGTCGGTGGGCGGCAGGCCGTCCGCCGGGCGGGCGAGGTCGTCGAACGACGCGACCCGGCGCCCGGCGAGCTCCGCCGGGGGAGCGGCGCGCAGCCGCGTCATGGCCGCGGTGATCAGCGACAGGTCGTCCACCCGGATCGAGAGCTGCGACGTGGCGTGCAGGCCGTGCTCGCGGGCCTGGTCGTCGAGCAGGTCGAGCAGCGTGCGGCCGTCGCGCTTCGCGGCGGCGGCGAGGGCCGCGACGGCGAGGGCCGCGCCGATGCCGTCCTTGTCGTTGACGAGGACGCCGCGGTCGTCGCCGACGCTGTAGCCGAGCGCCTCCTCGTAGCCGAACACGAGCCGGTCGGGCCGCCCGTGGGGGGACGACCCCCCGCGCCCCCCGGTCGGGTGGGACGCGCCCGCCTTCATGATCCATTTGAAGCCGGTGAGCGTCTCGGCGAACCGCACCCCGTGCGCGGCGGCGATCGAGCGGAGCAGCGACGACGACACGATCGTGGTGGCGACCAGCCGGTCGTCGCCGGCGGTGTGCCGCAGGACGTGCTCGGCGAGCAGCCCGCCGACCTCGTCCCCGGTCAGCGTCCGCCACCCGGACGGGGACGGGACGGCGACGGCGCAGCGGTCCGCGTCCGGATCGTTGGCGATCACCAGGTCGGCGCGCCGCGCCTCCGCCAGCGCCAGCGCGAGGTCGAGGGCGCCGGGCTCCTCCGGGTTCGGGAACGCGACGGTCGGGAAGTCGGGGTCCGGCTCCGCCTGCTCGGGGACGACGGCCGGGGCCGGGAAACCGGCGCGCTCGAACGCCGCGAGCAGCACGTCCCGGCCGACGCCGTGCATAGGCGTGTAGACGATCGAGATGTCCCGGTCGTCGCCGAGCCGCAGTGACGACACCGCGTCCAGGTACAGGCCGGCGTCGGCATGGACGGGCCAGCCGGACCCGAGCGGCAGCTCGTCCACTCGTCCGACCGCGTCGATCGCGGCGGAAATCTGGCTGTCCTGCGGCGGGACGATCTGCGCGCCGTCCGACCAGTACACCTTGTAGCCGTTGTCGCGCGGCGGGTTGTGGCTGGCCGTCACCATGACGCCCGCGACGATGTCGTCGAACGAGCGGGTGAAATGCGCCAGCACGGGCGTCGGGACGGGCTCGGCGAACACCTCCGGGCGCAGCCCGGCGCCGCTGAGCACGGCCGCCGTGTCGTCGGCGAACCGGCGCGAGCCGTGCCGCGCGTCGAAGCCGACGACGACCCGGCCGCCGGGCGGCAGGCACGCGGCGAGCCCGGCGGCGGCGCGCATGACCGTCACCCGGTTCATCCGGTTCGGGCCGGCGCCCAGCTCGCCGCGCAGGCCCGCCGTCCCGAACTCCAGCCGGGACCCGAACCGCGCCGCGAGCACCGCGTCGTCGCCCCGGTCCAGGATCGCGCGGAGCTCGGCGCGGGTGTCCGGGTCCGGGTCCTGCGCGAGCCACTCCTCGGCACGCGCGCGGAGGTCGCTCACAGCTTCGCCAGGACCGTCGCGAGGAGCGTGCCCATGCGCCCGGCGGACGCGCGTCCCGCCGCGAGGACCTCCTCGTGGTCCAGGGGCTCGTCCGACAGCCCGGCCGCGATGTTGGTGACCAGCGAGATCCCGAGGACGTCCGCGCCGCCCTGCCGCGCCGCGATCGTCTCCAGCACCGTCGACATGCCGATCAGGTCGGCGCCCAGCGTGCGCAGCATCCGGATCTCGGCGGGCGTCTCGTAGGTCGGGCCGCGGAACGCCGCGTACACGCCCTCCGCCAGCGTCGGGTCGACCTCCTTGGCGAGGGCGCGCAGCCGCCCCGAGTACGCCTCGGTGAGGTCGAGGAACGTCGCGCCGGTGAGCGGGTTCGCGCCCGACAGGTTCAGGTGGTCGGAGATCAGCACCGGGTCGCCGACGCTCTGGTGCTCGGGCCGCAGCCCGCCGGCCGCGTTCGTCAGCACCACCGTCTTCACCCCGGCGGCCAGCGCCGTCCTGACGGGGTGCACCACGGCGTCGACGCCGCGGCCCTCGTACAGGTGCGTCCGGCCGAGGAACACCAGCGCCCGGTGCCCCGCCACCTCGACGACGCGGATCGTCCCCGCGTGCCCCTCCACCGCCGGGGGCGCGAACCCGGGCAGCTCGGTGGCCGTCAGCTCGATGGCGGGCTCGCCCAGCTTGTCGGCCGCCGGGACCCAGCCCGAGCCCATCACGAGGGCGACGTCGAACGCGTCGAGGGACGTGCGGTCGCGCAGCGCGTCCGCGGAGGCCCGTGCCAGTGCAAAAGCGTCGTTGCTCACATCGCCGACACTACCGCCGGGTTCCCGGTGGGACGATCAGTCCCCCAGCGACCTGCACGGACGTGTCCGCAGGTCCTTGACGTAGTCGTCGGGCGCGCCGGCCTTCTCCGCCGCGTCGGCGAGGATGCCGAGGTAGCGCGCGGACGGCAGGCCGCCCTCGTAGTCGTCCAGGACGTACATCCAGCACAGGACGTCGCCGTCCAGGGTCTGCACCCTGACGCGGATCTTGCGGTAGACGTCGAGCGCGGCCCCTTCCCAGGCGTCGAGTTCCTTCTCGTCCCAGGCGGGCACGTCGTACATGACGACGAAGACCTGCTCGGACTCCTCCTCGACGACCGTCGCGAGGGCGCCGTCCCAGCCCTTGTCCTGCCCGCCGAAGGTGAGCCGCCACCCGGCCAGCCAGCCGGTGCCGCGCATGGGCGAATGCGGAGCCCGGCTCGCCATCTGCTCGGGATCCATGTTGGAGGCGTACGCCGCGTACAGTGCCACGTTGGCCAAGGCTACGCCACGCTTGGAGCGGGGGTGTGGGGGTTGCCCTGTCGTGGGGCGCGGCGGAGGGACAGGTCACGCCGGGGTGGGTGCGAAGCCGGACTTTTCACTGTCGGGAGTAGGAAACAATGGAAGATGTGACCCGGATCGTGATCATCGGAGGAGGCCCGGGCGGTTACGAGGCCGCGCTCGTCGCGGCTCAGCTCGGCGCGGACGTGACCGTCATCGAACGGGACGGTCCCGGCGGCGCCTGCGTGCTCACCGACTGCGTGCCCTCCAAGACGCTCATCGCCACCTCGACCCGTATGGCGGTCATGTCGGAGTCGACGGGCCTCGGGCTGCGCTTCAACGGCGGCCCGGACGGCATCGTCGGCGCCCTGGAGGCCGACATGGCCGAGGTCAACAAGCGCGTGAAGGACCTCGCGCGGGCCCAGTCGTTCGACGTCGCCGAACGGCTCGCCTACGAGGAGGTGAAGATCGTCCGCGGTGAGGCGCGGCTGGTGGAGCCGCATGTCGTCGCGGTCGGCGACCGGCGCATCCGGGCCGACATCGTGCTCATCGCGACGGGCGCGACGCCGCGCGTGCTGCCCGGCGCGGAGCCGGACGGCGAGCGCATCCTGAACTGGCGCCAGCTCTACGACCTGCCGGAGCTCCCCGAGGACCTGATCGTCGTCGGGTCCGGTGTGACGGGCGCGGAGCTCGCGGGCGCGTACCTGTCGCTCGGGTCGAAGGTCACGCTGGTGTCCTCGCGCGACCGGATCCTCCCGACGGAGGACGCCGACGCCGCGTCCGTCCTGCAGGACGTGTTCCTGCGGCGCGGGATGAACGTCATGTCGCGGTCGCGGGCCGCGGGGGTGGAGCGCTCGGGCGAGGGCGTGATCGTCACCCTGGAGGACGGGACGAAGATCGAGGGCTCGCACTGCCTGATGACGGTCGGGATGGTCCCGAACACCACGGGGATCGGCCTGGAGGAGGTCGGCGTGCGCTGCGACGCGCGCGGCTTCGTCGAGGTCGACAAGGTGTCGCGGACGTCCGTCCCGCACATCTACGCGTCCGGTGACTGCACGGGCGTGCTCATGCTCGCGTCCGTCGCGGGCATGCAGGGCCGCATCGCGATGTGGCACGCGCTGGGGGAGGCGGTGCAGCCGCTCAAGCTCGGCTGGGTCGCGTCCAACATCTTCACGGACCCGGAGGTCGCGTCGGTCGGCGTGACGCAGCACATGGTCGATTCCGGCGACGTCAACGCCCGGACGGTCATGCTGCCGCTGTTCACCAACGCGCGCGCCAAGATGCAGGGCTTCGAGGACGGTTTCGTCAAGGTGTTCTGCCGCCCGTCCACGGGGATCGTGCTCGGCGGCGTCATCGTGGCGCCGCGCGCCAGTGAGCTGATCCTGGCCGTGTCGGTGGCCGTCCAGCAGCACCTGACCGTCGACCAGGTCGCCCAGACGTTCGCGGTGTACCCGTCGCTGTCGGGCAGCATCACCGAGGCGTCCCGGCGGCTGATGGCCGAGCACGCCTACTAGAGGACGTGCCCGGCCCCAGCCCCGCGGAGCCGCGCTAGAAGTAGCGCAACGCCACGTACACCCACGCCATCAGCGTGCTCAGCACGGTGACGACGATGCCGTAGCGGGTGAACTGCCAGAAACTGATCGGGTTCCCGGTCCGGGCGGCGATGCCGATCGCGACGACGTTGGCGCTCGCCGCGACGGCGGTGCCGTTGCCGCCGAAGTCGGCGCCCAGCGCGAACGACCACCACAGCGCCTCGGCGGTCGTCGGGTCGGGGGCGCCCGCCGCCATCCCCTCCACGATCGGCGCCATCGTCGCCGCGTAGGGGATGTTGTCGAAGAACGCGCCGAGCACGGCGGACCCGAACAGCAGGCTGGTCGCGGCGGCGAAGTAGTTGTCGCCGACCGCGTCCGCGGCCCAGACGCCGATCTTCTCGATGACGCCGGTGTGCCCGAGGCCCGCCACCATCACGAACAGGCCGACGAAGAACACCAGGACGGGCCATTCGACCTCGTCCAGGACCTCCCCGACGTCGACCCGCGACACCAGCAGCATCACCCCGGCGCCGACGAGCGCGACGATCGACGGCTCCATGTGCACCACCGAGTGCAGCATGAACCCGACGATGACGAGCCCGAGCACCGCCAGGCACCGGACGAGCAGCGCCGGGTCGGTGATCGCCTTCCGCTCGTCCAGCGACATCACCTCGGCGACGTACCGCTCGTCGTAGGTGAACGACTTGCGGAACAGCACCCGCGCCAGCAGCACGAACGCGATGAAGATGACCACCACGATCGGCGCCATGTGGACGAGGAAGTCGTTGAACGTCAGCCCCGCCCGGCTGGCGATGATGATGTTCGGCGGGTCCCCGATGAGGGTCGAGGCGCCGCCGATGTTGGACGCCAGCACCTCGGCGATGAGGTACGGGTGCGCCGGGATCCGCAGCCGGTTGCAGACCACCACCGTCACCGGCGCCACCAGCATGATCGTGGTGACATTGTCCAGGAACGGGGAGGCGACCGCGGTGATCGCCATGAGCATCACCAGCAGCCGGTACGGCCGGCCCTTGGACCGTTTGGCCGCCCAGATCGCCAGGTAGTCGAACAGCCCGGTGCCCTTGATGACCCCGACGATGATCATCATGCCGAGCAGCAGGAAAATGACGTTCCAGTCGATCCCGTCGTGCTCGGAGAAGAAGACCCCGGCGCCGGGAGTGAGCCCCAGCACCGTCATGGCCCCGGCCGCGATGAGGACGACCTTGACCTTGTCGGCCTTCTCCGTGGCGATGAAGAAGAAGGCGACGACGAAGATGGCGAGCGCCGCCACCGCCGTCATCGCGGGTCCTCCGTCCGGAGGCCGCCGCGCGGCGGAGGGTCGGGGCGTTGCCGGAGGGTCAGTCGTCGGGCTGGCTGAGCGCCAGCGCCGACAGCAGCCGATCGAGGATCACCGCGCCGGTGAGGAGGCCGGCGTCGTCCACGACCGCCACGATGGGACTGCGCTGCCGGGCCATGAGCGCGGCGAGTTCCAGCAGCGTCGCGGAGGATTTCACGATGAACGGGCGGGGAGTGTGCGTGCCGAGGCAGTCGCCCACTTTCCTGTCGCGGATCTCGTGCCAGAAGACGTCCGCATGCGTCTCGTCCACGACCCGCGTCAGCGCCGGGTCCTCCTGGTAGGCGACGGGGACCGCCAGCCGCAGCACCTGCGTGCCGGGCAGGACGACCCGGGGGCGCTGCGCCTCGTCCACGACGATCAGTCCCGGCAGCCGGCCGAGCGCCATGACCTGTATCGCGTGCGCGATCGAGTCGTCCCGCGTCACGGTCGGCACCTTTATGGCGATGTCCCGCGCTTGCATTGCTTCCTTTCGGCTTCCGGAAAGCCTGGCTCTTCGGGTTGATAGATTCCTCCTTCTGACGCCGGGGGCGCTCCCTTCGCAGGACGGCCTCCGCGGCGCCTTGGGCGGGTGAAGGTGCCCGCCGGTCGTTCGGTGTGCCATGCGTCCGCCCCTTTCCGCGTACGGTGTCCAGTCTTTGTGCCGGGGGCCCCGCGCTTTATCGGGTCTGACCCCCATATCGGCGCCATGGAGCATGTATCTGCAGGTGGAGGAGAAGCTGCTCGCGGGGCCGCGCCTAGGATGGATCCGAGACCGGAGGTGATCGGGTGCACACTCGCGAGTCCGCCACCCGGATACTGCTGGCCGACGATCACGCGCTGGTGCGCCGCGGGCTGCGGCTGATCCTGGACGCCGAGCCCGACCTGACCGTGGTCGCGGAGGCGGCGGACGGGGCGGAGGCGATCGACGCGCTCGCCGCGGGCGGCGTCGACCTGGCGATCCTCGACATCGCGATGCCGCGGATGACGGGGCTGCAGGCCGCGCGGGAGATCTCCCGGCGCTTCCCCACCGTGCGGACGCTGATCCTGTCAATGTACGACAACGAGCAGTACCTGTTCGAGGCCCTGAAGGCGGGCGCCTCCGGGTACGTGCTGAAGTCCGTCGCCGACCGCGACCTGCTGCACGCGTGCCGCGCCGCGATGCGCGGCGAGCCGTTCCTGTACCCGGCGGCCGTGACGGCGCTGATACGCGAGTACCTCGGCCGGGAGCGGGACGGCGGCGGCCCCGACAGCATCCTCACCCCGCGCGAGGAGGAGATCATCAAGCTGATCGCGGAGGGGTACTCGTCCAAGCAGATCGCGGAGACCCTCACGATCAGCGTGAAGACGGTCGACCGGCACCGCGCCAACATCCTCGGCAAGCTCGGCATGCGCGACCGGCTGGAGCTGACGAAGTACGCGATCAGGGTCGGGCTCGTCGAGCCCTGACCCGGCGGCTCAGCCGGTCACCGCGGGCCGGGTGCCCTCCGGCGGCACCTCCAGCCGCACCTCGGTGCCGCCGCCGTTCGCCGGCCCGATCGTGAGCCGCGCCCCGATGAGCATCGCCCGCTCCCGCATGCCGTGGATGCCGGAGCCGACCTCGGTGGGCGGGCCCACGCCGTCGTCGACGACGCGCAGGACGACGCTCCCGTCCTCCTCCTGCGTGAGCGACAGCTCCGCGTTGCGCGCGCCCGAATGCCGCCACACGTTCGTGAGGCCCTCCTGCGCGATCCGGTAGATCACCAGTTCGGCGTCCGGGCCGAGGCCCTCCAGCCCCGTCTGGACGCGGCGCGTCACCCGCGGCCCGCCGGTCCCGGAGAAGTCCCCGGCGAGCGCGGTGAGCGCGCTGGTCAGGCCGAGGTCGTCGAGGACGCCGGGGCGCAGCCGCCGCGCCACGCGCCGCACCTCGTCCAGGCTGGACCGGACGACCTCCTGGACGCCCCGCAGCTCCTCCGCCACCTCCTCGGGCGCCCGGTCCACCACCGACTTCAGCTCCAGCAGCACCACGGTGAGGGACTGCCCGATCTCGTCGTGCAGTTCCTGCGCGATGCGGCGCCGCTCGGCCTCCTGCGCGTCCAGCACCACGGCGGTGCTGATGCTGCGGTCGGCCTCCAGCCGGTCCAGCATCGCGTTGAACTGGTCGACGAGGTGGAACAGGTCGCCGTTGCCGGTGGCGGAGAGCCGGTCGCGGGAGCGCAGCGAGTCCAGCCGCGCCATCAGGGCCGTGAGCCGCTCCAGCGGGGACAGGCTGGCGCGCAGCAGCAGCGCGTTCGCCGCCGTCATCACGACCAGCCCGACCACCAGGACGGGCAGCTCCCGCAGCAGGATCGGCGAGGATATGGTGACGGGCGCGACCGCCAGCAGAGCGGTGCCGATCGCGAAGATCAGCCCGTTGATGCCGAGGATGCGCCAGTACAGTGCCGAGGCGGGTGTCCTGCTCATGGGACCACGTCATCGCATGCGGCGCCCTTTTGTCCATGTGGGGCGGCACCCGTGCCGACCTGCATGTCCGTCCCCCTCTCTTATGGGCATCGGACCCGATGGCGGGCCCCCGCCCCATCGCCGACGGTGGAAGGTGAGAACAAGGGGGAGGAGGTCGGATGGTCCCGCTCGCCGCGCGAGAGAGCCCGCTGGCCCCGTCCACCGCGTTCCTGATCGTCCTCGGACTGGCGGTCGCCGTGGCCGCGCTCTCCGGGCTCCGGCGCGTCGGGTCGTGCGAACGGCTCGTCGTCCGGCGCTTCGGCAGGACGCGCGGGGTCCGCGGGCCCGGGCTGCGCTACCTGCTGCCGCTCGCCGACAGCGGCGTGCGCGTCCCGGTGGGCCCACGGCCGCACGACCTGTGGTTCCGGGCGATGACCAGGGACGGTGTGCCCGTGCGGCTCAAGGCCCACGCCCTGATGGGAGCCGACGACCCCGTCAGGTACGCCGCGGCCGCGGACACCTCGGGCACGCCGTCCTCCGCCGCGCAGGCGGTGACCGAGGTCGCGCTGCGCGGTCTGATAGCGGACCGGGACCTGGCGGACCTGCCGTCCCTGCTGGCGGGCGGGGACGACCCGGAGCTGGTCCGGCGCGTCGACGAGGCGGTCCGGCCATGGGGAGTGGCCGCGACCCTCGTCTCCATCACCGACGCGACGGTCCCGGTCCGCTCCGCCACAGGCAGTGCCACTGCCGCGACCGGCGGCGCCGCGCGCTGATCGCCGCGGCCCGCCGGGGCGGCGGCGGTCAGAAGCCGCCGAAGTCGCCACCGCCGCCGAAGTCGCCGCCGCCGAAGTCCCAGCCGCCGCCGATGTCGCCGCCGCCGTCGCCGAACCCGCCGTCCATGCCGCCGTAGCCCATGCCGCCGCCCATCATCGAGCCGAGCGCGGTACCGATCATCAGCCCGCCGAGCAGGTCGAACCCGCCGTAGCCGTAGTAGTAGCCGCCGGCGTAGGGCGCGTACGCGGGGCCGGCGTTCCAGTACGGCTCCCGCGCGCCCCGGTACGGGACCATCCGGATGTCGGGGTCGCCCCCGCGCAGGACGGCCTCCGCGTCGGCCTCGCACGCCGGGACCGAGCGGATGCTGCCGCCGGGCGGCGCCCACATGACGTCCCGCACGGACGGGCCGTGCTGCGGGTTGAAGAAGCAGGGCGCGCGCCGCTCGGGCACCGGGTCGCCGGCCAGCCGGGCGCGGGTGGCGGTCATGTAGTAGCGGCCGTCCTCCAGCGCCGTCGTCACCGACGACATGTCCTGCGGTCTGGCCGCGCGCTCCGTCGCCGCCTTCGCCTGGTCGTAGGAGTTCATGGCGTGCTCGTAGTCGGCGCGGATCGCCGGGTCGAGGCCCTTGTCCATGACGTTGAGGTCGAGGCGGGCGATGTCCTCGCCGAGCAGGGTGACGTCCTCCTGGACGCCCTGCTTGAGGTCCTGCATCTCACTGGCCTCGCGGGCCAGGCGCCGCTTGCGGGCGCCGAGGAACACGACCGTCGCCACCCCCACGACGAGCACCACCAGGCCGAGGGCGACGTATCCGATGAGCGCGCTGGACCGGGCGTTCTGGTCGACCTTCGTCTCCGCGCGGTTCCCGAAGTCGACCAGCCGCTGCTTGAGCGGCATGCCGTTCGTGCGGGTGACGATCTGGTTGATCTCGCGGGCGTCCAGCTTCTGGGAGATCGCCGCCATGCGGCTGCCGTCGGCGGTGACGGCGACGAACGTCTCGCCCTTGCCGACCCGCTGCGCGACGGCCGGGAGCAGCTGCCTGACCTGGCTCGCGGTCGCGCTGTTGCTGATCACCATGGCGCGGACGTCGGCGTCGTGGTCCCCGGCGAGGGACTGCTTGATCTGGTTCTGGTCGGCCGCCGACAGCACGTTCCCGGCCTCGCTCGTCACGTAGAGGCGGGAGTTGATGAGGCCGTTCGCGATCTGCCCGACCGTGTCGGCCCGGAGCTGCGCGGGCTGGGCCGCCCGGGCCGCCTGGGGCTGCGCGGCCTGCGGGTGGACGGCCTGGGCGGTCTGGGCGGTCTGGGCGGTCTGGACGGCGGCGGGCCGTGCCGGGGCGGCGGCGGACGCGGACGCGGACGCGGGGGCGGAGAAGGCGAACGCCGGCACTGCGACGGCGCCGATGATCGCCGAGACGGCGCCCCGGCGTGCCGCTCGGATGGCCCGGTTCTCGGTGCTCATACCTACTATCTGCCCACGTGGGCGGCCTGATGCCTCCTCCGTTGGACGGATTTGCACCGGCCCGGCATGGGGCCCGGCACCCATGCGGGCCGCCCGCTCCGCCCGGCGCCGACCGGGCGGAGCGGGCCGCCGGTCAGCTGTCCTTGATCTCGCAGATCACGGCGCCGGCCGAGACCGTCTGCCCGACCTCGGCGGACAGGCCGGTGAGCGTCCCGGCCTTGTGCGCGGTGAGCGGCTGCTCCATCTTCATGGCCTCCAGGACCACGATGGTGTCCCCGGCCGCCACGGTCGCGCCGTCCTCGACGACGATCTTGACGATGGTGCCCTGCATCGGGCTGACCAGGGAGTCGCCGGACGCCTGCGCGCCGCCGCCCTTCGTGCCGCCGCGCCGCCTGGCGGGCTGCGCCTTCCCGGCCGCGGGGGCCGCGGACGCGCCGAGCCCGGCGGGCAGCACGACCTCGATGCGCCTGCCGCCGACCTCGACGGTGACGCGCTCCCGCTCGCCCGCCTCGTCCTCGTCGCCCGCCGGGGCGTGCTCGAACGGCGGGATCCGGTTGTCGAACTCGGTCTCGATCCACCGGGTGTGGACGGAGAACGGCGTCTCGTCGTCCTCGGGGACGAACGCCGGGTCGTCCAGCACGGTCTGGTGGAACGGCAGCACCGTCGGCATGCCGTCGATGACGAACTCGGCCAGCGCCCGGCGGGACCGCTCGACGGCCTGCCGCCGCGTCGCGCCCGTCACGATCAGCTTGGCGATCAGCGAGTCGAACGCCTGCGGGACGGTCTGCCCCGCGCCGTACCCCGCGTCCAGCCGGACGCCGGGGCCGGTCGGCGGCTCCCACGCGGTCAGCGTGCCGACCGCCGGCAGGAAGCCGCGGCCCGCGTCCTCGGCGTTCAGCCGGAACTCGATCGAGTGGCCGCGCAGCTCGGGGTCGCCGTAGCCGAGCTCCTCGCCGTCGGCGATCCGGAACATCTCGCGGACGAGGTCGACGCCGGCGACCTCCTCGGTGACCGGGTGCTCGACCTGGAGCCGGGTGTTGACCTCCAGGAACGAGATCGTGCCGTCCTGGCCGACGAGGAACTCGCACGTCCCCGCGCCGACGTACCCGGCCTCCTTCAGGATGGCCTTGGACGAGCTGTACAGCAGTTCGAGCTGCTCGTCCGACAGGTAGGGGGCCGGGGCCTCCTCGACGAGCTTCTGGTGGCGGCGCTGCAGCGAGCAGTCGCGGGTGGATACCACGACCACGTTGCCGTGCTTGTCGGCCAGGCACTGGGTCTCGACGTGCCGGGGCTTGTCCAGGTACCGCTCGACGAAGCACTCGCCGCGCCCGAACGCGCCGACCGCCTCGCGGACGGCGGAGTCGTACAGCTCGGCGACCTCCTCCAGCTTCCGGGCGACCTTCAGCCCGCGCCCGCCGCCGCCGAACGCGGCCTTGATCGCGATGGGCAGCCCGTGCTCCTCGGCGAACGCGACGACCTCGTCCGCCCCGGACACCGGGTCCTTGGTGCCGGCGACCAGCGGCGCGCCGACCTTCTGCGCGATGTGCCGGGCCTGCACCTTGTCGCCCAGCGCGGTGATCGCGGCGGGCGGCGGGCCGATCCAGGTCAGCCCGGCGTTCTCCACCGCGGCGGCGAAATCGGCGTTCTCCGCCAGGAACCCGTAGCCCGGGTGGACGGCGTCGGCGCCCGCCTCGGCGGCGATCTTCAGCAGCTTCTCGATGTTCAGATAGCTCTCGGCGGCCGTCTGCCCGCCCAGGGCGAACGCCTCGTCGGCGACCCGAACGTGCAGCGCCTCCAGATCGGGTTCGGCGTACACCGCCACACTGGCCAGCCCCGCATCACGGCAGGCACGGGCTATACGGACCGCGATCTCACCGCGGTTGGCGATCAGGACCTTGCGCACGTGGGTCTCCTCCCTCAACCTCGCAGGCAGTCTAGATAACGGCCGAACCAGCTTTTCGTAAGGCCCTCCTTATAGGGCTCCATGTCCCGGATAGTGGGAGGTTTCGCGAGATAACGGTCTGGTGACCGGGGGAGCGCCACCGCGCCCGCCGCCGTCTCATCCGCGACCCGCACACCGACGGGGCGGGCGCGAGAGGAGTGGTCGTGGCCAAGAAGGAGTCGTCCGGCAAGGACCGGGCCGGAGCGGGCAGCCGGCTCTCGGGGCTCAGCAGGCCCCGGCGGCGCACCGCCGTCATCGCCGCCGTGCTGCTGGTCGTCGTCGGCTGGCCGGTGCTCAGCGCCCTGTTCGGCGGCTACGAGCGGACCAGCGGGGGCGAGATCGCCGTCATCCGCAACGGCGGGTTCTTCGACAACAACAAGATCCGCCAGGTGATCAATCCGGGTTCGGGCCGGGTCTGGATCGGCCTGTACTCCCAGGTCCACAAGTACCCGGCCCAGCAGCGCTTCTACACGATCACCTCGGACTCCAAGAAGGGCGACGAGACCGGCGTGGACGTCGTCACCGTGCCGAGCTCCGACGGCGTCAACATGGGCATCGAGGGCACGCTGTACTTCACCCTCAACCAGGACCACGCGGCGATCAAGGAGTTCGACGACAAGTACGGCACCCGCAAGTTCCGCAGCGCCGGCGGCGAGATGTACAACGTCTTCGACGGCGACAAGGGCTGGTCGGCGTTCCTCGACCAGATCGTCCGGCCGGTGATCGACAACGACCTGCGCAGCCAGATCAACAGCTTCCGGTGCGCCGAGCTCGTCTCCTCCTGCGCGCTCGTGCAGAACTCCTCCGCGCCGCGCGGCGTCCAGCCCGTCGGGGCGAAGGCGCAGAGCAACAACGCCAACATCGCCAAGGTGCAGAACGCGATCAACACCAGCCTGGCCGCCGACCTGGAGCAGACGCTCGGCGGCAAGTTCGTGACCAACATCCACTTCAACCTCGTCCGGATCACCCTGCCGGAGAAGGTGCAGGACGCCGTGGACCGCGCCCAGGCCGCGTTCGCGCAGGTCAGCGAGGCGCAGGCGAAGGTCGCCACGGCCAAGGCGGAGGCCGCCGCCAACAAGGCCCGGCAGGACGGCTACAACAAGTGCCCGACCTGCGCGAGGATCGAGGAACTGAAGGCGCTCCCGCAGGGCATCACCGTGTACGCGCCCGGCAACCCGAACGGGTCGCTCCTGCGGGGCCGGTGACGGGGAGGCGGTCATGCGGTTCCTGATCGTGCTGGTGGCGCTGGCGGTGGCCGCCGCCGTGGTCGTCCTGCTGGTGTACGCGTTCGCCGACCGCTCCGCCGCGGGCGGGGCGGCGCTGGAGCGCGGCGCCCGCTGGGAGACGCACACCGAGTCGTCCGGCGGCGTCACCACGGTCGTCGTCCGGCAGGTCACCCGCGACGACGCCGGCGACCTGCTCGCCGAACTCGGCCGGCAGACGGTCGCCGCCATCGAGGACGGCGACGCGGAATGGGAGGAGCGCTATCACGAGGCGATGGCGCAGGCCCGTTCCCGCGTCGCCGCGCTGCAGAGCGAAGCGAGCTGACCTGCCATTACCCGGAAATGCCCGCGCCCCTTGTGCGGGGGGCGCGGGCTTTGCCGCGAAAGGGCGCGCCCACCCGGTGTACCCTCGGCTCGAATCCGCTCGCACATGATCACTCACCGGAGCCGCCGATGGTGCGCCCCTGGCGCCGGGCCGGCCTGGCGGTGGTGCTGGCCGCCTGCCTGGTGGCGCCCTCGTCCGCCGTCCACCGGGAGCCCCCCGCCGTGGAGGACTACGTCACCGAGCAGCTGACCGTCGCCGCGCGGGCCTTCCTGGCACGCCGCTCCCAGGCCCTCGTCCACGCGCAGGACCGCCGCGCCATGCCGGTCGAGGTCCAGGGCGTGCGGATCTCCCCGACGCTGGCGCGCGCGCAGGAGCGGGCCGTCCGCGAACTGGAGACCCGCAACCGCGCCCCCGTGGCGGGCGGCCCCGCCTACACCGGCGCCCGCACCCGCCTGGACGCGAGCCGCGCCGTCCGCGACGGGAACCGCATCACGCTGGAGGCGGTCGAGCACACCGAGGTGAAGTACGGCGGCGGCAAGTTCACCCAGTCGGTGCGCCGCCGGTTCGAGTTCCGCACCCGCGGCGAGCAGATCATCATGGTCGCCGAGCGCGTCCTGGACCCGGGCGCCCGCCCGGTCAACGACCCCGTCACCCCGGACCGCTGACCGCGCTTTCGGCGCGATCTGAAATTCCCTTGACGCACAGTAAGTATGCGCGTCACAAGCCCGTGGTGGCCACATCCGGACAAGCCGAGATGGCGGGAATATGGCCGTTTCGGGGGAGGTGCGGCTGGATTGACGTGATCGATGGGGCGTAAGCTGGCGCCATTCTTTGCGCAGCACACGGCAAAACGTTCGGCGATCAGCGACGAAAGGGCCGGAGCGATGGGCGACAAGCGCGGAGCCAACCTCGGCGAACTCGAGGAACTGTCCCGCATCTTCAGCAAGCACTCCCGCAACCTCGACGCCCTGATCAAGGACCTCAACGGCCGCACGGTCAGCAGCAGCGCCGCCTGGTGGGGGCCGGGCGCCGACCGCTTCCGCGCCGCCTGGGCCGAGGCCAAGACCGCCTTCGACAAGATGGCGCTGGCCCTGGAGCAGGGCAGCCAGGACATCCGCAAGTCCCAGCAGAACATCGAGGCCGCCACCCGCTGACCTCGTCCTGAGCCGCGGGTCCCGGCCCATCCCCCCGAGGTCGGGACCCGCATTCAGCCCCCCGCCTTAGCTCCCGCTCCCGGCGACCCCGCGGCCGGACCCACGCCAGAGGGATCCTCGTGAGCACACCATCGCCGCTGCAACTGCAGTTCCTCCTCGGTCGCATCCAGATGCTGTCCGACGAGCACTGGCACCTGTTCACCGCGTCCCGCCGGGCCATGGACGACCACGCCTGGGTCGGCGGCACCGCCTCCCGGGCCTTCGCCCGCGAACTCGACCGGAGCGACGCCGCCCTGCACGCCGAACTGCGCAGGGCGCTCCAACTCGTCCGAGATGAACTGAACCGCCCGTGACCTGGTTAGACCCCGACACCTGCGGCGTGAAGCTGGCAGAGTTCGAACAGATGACCCGCCAGCTGACCCAGGCCGCCCCCAAACTGGCCGACCTCGCCGACGAACTCTGGCAGGCGCTGCACGCCGCCCAGGTCAGCACAGCCCCCGCGATGGAGATCAAACGCATCGCCGCCTGGGCCGACCGGGCCGCCTCCGACCTGCGCCGCCGCAACCAGCTCGCGCACGACCTCGACCGCCAGCGGCTCGCCTTCACGATCTGCCGCCCGGACGGCGACTACCTGAAGCTCCCCGACCGCTACACCGACCAGGTCGGCTACGCGGCCGGCCGCCGCAGCGCCGACCTCTTCCGCCGCGCCGCGTCCGGCGACCCCGCCGCCAAGGCCGCCCTGCGCGCCCTCCGCCCAGACGACATCACCCCGATGTTCGCCAAGGGCCTCCTGGAGTCCCTGGGCCCCGAGGCCCTCCTGAAGCTCCCGATGGACCTGACAGTCCCGCTCACCGCCGACGTCCGCCACGACCGCGAAGGCGTAGACGCACGGGCCGCCGAAACCCGAGCGATCCTGGCCCTGTGGGGCCGCAGCCTCGCCCTGTCGACCCGTCCAGGCACCGCCGCGTACCTGGGCGACGACTACCTGCGCAACCTCACCCGCGCGGGCCGCGCGAACTTCCCGCCCCTCAGCACACCCCCGCACGGCACGGCGGGCTACCAGTCCCTCTCAGCCCTCCTGGCCGCCGCCGGCGACACCCGCTTCTCCGCCCACTTCATCGACACCGTCGGCAGCGACATGATCGCCTACGACGGCCGCCTGCGAAAAACCCTCGGCGAAGAACCGCTCCCGACCCTCGCCGGCAAGGCGGGCCTGGGCAACGCCTTGGACCCGACCACAACAAAGGTCGTCCCCAACGACAACAAAACAGACTTCCTAGCGGCCCTCCTCACCGCCGCCGCCCACTCCGGCAAGGAAGCCTCCCAAGCCCTCCTCACCCACACCTACATGGGCCCCTTCGAGCCGGGCACCGAACCAGGCTTCAAGGCCACCACCCTCCAATACCTCCTCCACGACCGCCGCCCCGTCTGGTCCAAGACCGACCACGGCACCGCCCTAGGCGAAGCAATCCAAACCGCCGCCACCGGCCAGGACGCAGAGTCGACCCGCCTGGCCTTCGACGCCGCCAAGATCCTCATAGCCGACGCCCGCAAGAACTTCGTGGTCAAGAACGGGATCCTGCAGATCCCCGAACGGGGCCCGGCCGACGCCCTGGCGCATGGTGAACTGGGCGACGCGATCGCCCGCCCGAAGCACTACGACGAACTCTCCGGCCTGCGCCCCGCCATGGCGAACGTCCTCGTCGCACACCTGGAGAAACTGCACGAGATCGTCCAACTCTCCGAGTACACGGCCAAAGCGCCGCCGGGAGAGCTCACCGGTGATGATCTGGACTACCTTCTCCTGGACGTGACCCGGGACGCCGCCGCCTACGAGCGCCTGCTCATGGGCCAGATCGCCCATTCCAAACTCGCGATCGACCGGGCGGTCGCCGGCCACGGCAGCCTGTCCGACGCCATCGCGCACGAAGGGCGCATGTTCGGCCACCTGCTGGAAGCCCGCAACCAGGCGATCGGCGCGGAGGAGGCACGGCTGACTGAAGATCTCAACCGCATGCGCAAGTACGTCGGCACGGCGGTCGGACTGGTGCCGATCGCACCGACGCTGGTCGCTGAGCGACTCCCGGGCGCGGGCAAGGCAGCGGAAGCCACCATGCTGGCGATGACCGGAAAGTTGACCGATATCGCGGCGAAAAGGCTGGCGGACAAGGCAGACCGAACGATCGTGACTCCGACGACCGAGACGGAGGCAGTGGAACAGTTGGTCAATCAGATGGTCCTCTCCTCGATGGTGAGCCATGGCCGCTTTGACGCCTTGCGGGTGGACGGGGAGCCTTTCGCCACACAGGGACCCGATCCCAAAGTCCGGCCCGTCGACTCGCTGAGCGCTAAGGAGTTGCGTGATCTTCTGCAGTGGGCTCAAAATAGGCTGCATCTAGATAATCTGAATAATGAAGTGCAAAACTCCATGCGGAACGGGCGGGAGAAGACCGCCGGACACTACAAGGACCCGGAGGGCAAGAGCGTGACTCCGAGCCCCCAGCGGTGACCACGGTGCTTAAAGTTTTGGGATTCCTCTCGGCGTCGATGCTTCTGGTTGCCGGGTGTAATGACGGTGTTCCACGCGAACCGAGTCCGCCGTCGGCTGCGCTGCCTGTGGAGGACGGGGCGCCCTATCTCTGTGACCTCGTGCCCGAGGCCGCTTTCCGTCGCTCTACGGGGATCACCGCCCCGCTGAAGAGCGATTGGGGTAAGCGGCAGCCGGGAGGAGGTCTATGTCTGGTATCTCCCCAGGGAGGTCATGCACCACTGGGGATCGAGTGGTCTACCAGTGATGGGGAGTACATTCTACGGACCCAGCGGGAGAATTGGGCGGAGGAATCATCGCATCAACTCCCGTCCGAATTGGGGCGCGGGTTGGCGGGATACCGCCCATCCGGCGGGCTCACCGGGCTCCCCAACTATGTCGTGGCGTTGTTCAGATGCGGAAAAAAGAAGCCGTGGATCAGTATTAACTTTGTATCCGTGGCGCGGGGGCGGGATGCGGTGCAGGACATGTTCGACTTCATGCGGATCGCGCAGAAGCGGTTCGGGGAGCTCCATAAGTGCACGCCGAGGGCGTCATGAGCAGGGGTCCTGCGTTAGGCGCCGCCGAGTTCGAGCGTCGGATCCGGTGTGCGGTGTGGGGGATGGCCGTGACGATGGCGCTGACGGGTTGGACGATGGCGCCGTGGATTGATGTGAGCGGCACACCTCACGTGCTCTGGGAGTTGGCCGCAGTCGAGGTGATAGACGGACCGGCCAGGTTGCTGCCCGCCTTGTTGGTGGTCACGCTCCTTCTGGGAGTGGCGGCCAGCGCGGCGGCCACCCGAGGGATGGCGTGTGCGGCATGGCTGGTCGGGCTGGTCACCACGGTCTCGACCTTCGCGTTCTCCTTCGACCCTGGTGAGAAGTACGACATCGGGTACGGCGCCAACTACGCGGTGACGCTTTCAGCGGCCTATGCGGTCGTGTTCTTCTGCGTGTGGCGCTCGGCCAAGCGGAAGCCGTCGCCGGAGAAGGTCGCGGAGTGGATGGACCCCTCGTTCGGGACGGTTGACCGGCAGTACCGCCGGCGGTGAGGCTCATGGTCATCGCTGACCTGTGCAAGGCGAATCGGGCGGTGCGTAGATCGCACTCCGCGTACCCGTCGCTGGATGAGTACGGGCCCGTCCAGCCAGAACGCCTTCCGATGCTCTTGAAGGCCCCGCACCAGCACGGCCGGACCGACCACGGGAAGGCCAGCAGCACGAAAGCCGCGGTGCCCTGCCCGGTGAGCCGCCCAGCGCCCGACCGCCGCCCCTCTCCGTTTCCGCGCATACGGCCAGCGTTGGGCCGGCGAGCCTGGCGGCGATTAGGAGTCGGACGGTGTCGGGGCTGGGGTGACGCGCCATGCGTTGGTGGGTGGGCCCGGTTATCGTCGCTCTGGAACGACTTTCCGTCCTCCCCGCGTCGGACGGAGGAAAACGCCGTCGCCCCGGAGGACGCCGATGCCCCTTGAACCGCGTTTCCGGCGGGTCGCCGCTCTGCACCGGCCGTTCGTGGACAGAGAAGCGGTGATGGCCGCGTTCGCCGACGTGTTACTGGTTCCGCACGGTTCGCCCTGCGTGTTCAACCTGGTCGGAGTCGGCGGCATCGGCAAATCCCGGCTGCTGCAGGAACTCGGGCAGCGCAGCGCTGAGACCCACCGGACCGCGACGATCGACCTTCAGGTTCCCGCGATGCGGCAGCAGGAGGACGCCCTCGCGGTCCTGCGCGTCGAGCTCGGCCGCCAGGGCATCCGCTTCGACCGCTTCGACATCGCCTATGCCGTCCTCTGGCAGCGCCTCCACCCGCACCTGCGCCTGTCTCCCAAAGAGCTTCCGTTCGTGGACGAGAGCGAAGCGCTGTCCCAGATCATCGACGGCGCGGCCGGCGTGCCGGTGTTCGGCACCGGTGTCGGGTTGCTGCGCCTGCTGGGCAAGGCGACCAGCGGGATGCGGCAGCGGCAGCGGATCAAGTCCGACGACACGCTCAGCCAGCTGGACGACCTCACCAACGCCGAACTCGCCGACGCCGTCACCTACCTGTTCGCCGAGGATTTGCGCGACGGTTCCGACCGCCCTTACGTCATCTTCGTGGACGCCTACGAAGCGCTCGTCCCCGCATCCGCGCGCTCCGGCCGGGCCGCGGCCCAGGACGTCTGGCTCCGCGACCTGATCGCCCAGCTCGACAAGGGAGCGGTCGTGGTGGCCAGCCGTGAACCGCTCGCGTGGGCCCGGCAGGACCCCGCCTGGGCCGACGTCATCCGCCACCAGCGTGTGGACGGCCTGCCGATGGCGGCGCGCCTGCAACTCCTGACCGAGGGCGGCATCACCGACGACGCCGCGCGCCAGGCGATCGCCACCGCTAGTCAGGGCCTGCCGTTCTACCTCCACCTGGCCGTGGACACGCGCACGACGGCCCGGCAGGCGGCGGCCGTCTCCTCCGAGGAGATCCTGCAGCGCTTCCTGGCCCACGTCGCGCCCGACGAGATCCGCACGCTCGAACTGCTGAGCGTCGCCCGGATCTTCGACTACGAGATCTTCCAGACGCTGGCGGACGCGTTCGACCTGCCCCGGCACCGCATGGCCTGGGAGTCGCTCACCGCCTACTCCTTCGTGTATCCGGCGGGTGTCCACGGCCGCCGCCTCCACCAGCTCATGCGCGCGGCACTGCACCGGCGGCTCTCCCACGGGACGGCTCGGGACGTGCAGGCCGTCCTGCAGAAAGTGTGGGACGCTCGCGCCGCCGAAGCCCACGCGGCGGAGAACGGTGTCGCGACTCGGGCCCGTGCCGTTCGGGAGGCGGCGTACTGCGGCCTTCATGCGGGTGCGCTGCGCGGCGAAGACGTCCTGGCCTACGCCGACCGGGCCATGACGTACGGCGGGAAACAGGGCGTGGACGGCATCGCTCAGGACCTGCGCGAACACCTCGACTCGGGCGGCGACGCCGATCTCGCCCAGACGGCCCGCTGTCTCGAAGCCGAGGCGGCCGTCCTCCTCGGGGACGCCGAGACCGCCACCCGCCTCACCCCGTCCATCGACTGGCCCTTGGACGACGTCCCCGGCGCACGCCTCGCCCTCGCGGGCGCGCACGGCCGCCGCATCGCCGGAGCGACCGGCGAAGCGCAGCGCCTCTTCCGCCAGGTCTGGGACCACCACTCCGGCCCCGTCCGGCTGCGGGCCGGCTTCTGCATGGCGGATCTCGACATGTGCCAGGGCCGGTTCGGCGACGCGCTGTCGATCACGCAGCAGATCCTTGCCGAGGCCCCCGACGACGACCTCGTGCTGCGCGGCGACGTGGTCCGCCTCCAGCACCTCGGCTACCGCTTCGGTTTCGACCTCGACACGTCCGCGCAGTCCTTGGAGACCGCCGCCGCGCTCTACGCGCAGGCCGGCGCCATCATCGGTCAGGCGGACATCAAGACCAACCGGGCGGAACTCCTCGCCTGGACCGATCCCGCCCGTGCCGTCGACGCCGCCGCCGACGCTCTCGACGCGCAGACCGACCTGGGCGCCCACCACGAGATCGGTAAGGCGTTCACCGCGCTGGCCATCGCACAGGTCCGCCTCGGGCAGTACGCCCCGGCGGCGGCATCGTTCCAGGCGGCGACCGATGCCCTGGAACGGGCGCGCTACCGATCCGGCCGGGCCCGCGCGGAGCTCTTCCGCGCCTTCCTCCACGCCAGGACGGGCGACGCGTCCGCCGCCGTGGCGTCCGCCCGCTGGGCCGTCGCCGAACTGGTCGCCGCCGAGGTGTACCCCACGCTCCTCATGGTCGCCGGGCACCTCCTGGACGCCCTCGACGCCGCCGACGAGCACACGACGGCGATCACCGCCCGGGCCCGCGACCAGATCAGCCCACCGAACCTGCTGCCATTCTTGGACGACCAGGCGCGCGCACTCGTGACGGCCATGCTGGAGGACGGATGAACTGGCGGAGCCTGTACGAGCGCGCCCGCGCGCACGGCGAATCCGCGGCCGGCTACTACAACGACAACATCCGCGTCGACACCCCCGACGGCCCGGTCATCGTCCGGATACCGATCCACGGCGCCGACATGATGGACCTGCGGCCCTGGCGGGAGGACCGCGTCCTCGCCGCCATCGCCGCGCACGTGCGCGACGCCCCCCGCCTGCTTCACTCCTCTGACGACCCACCGTTCCAGATCCACGAGTTCATCACCGGAGACGTCCTCAACGATGTGGCGCCGCGGGGCGTCGCCGTCCCGCCCCACGTGGTGGACGACGTCGTGAGCCTCTTCGCCCAGCTCACCAACGTCCCTCGGCTCCCCTGCGTCCCTGCCGGCTGGCCGGCCGACAGCGACACGACCGCCTTTGCGCGCCTCCTCTCCGACCTGACGCAGCGCGTCTACGACACCTTCAGCGCCGAGTACGCCGAGCTCTTCACCGCCCTTGCGATCCCCGCCGATCCCCTCGCACCGGTGGACGATCTGTGGCGCGGCCTCACTCCGCGACCCTTCACCTGCGTCCATGCCGACGTCCATCGCCGCAACGTGATCGTCGGTAACGGCAAGACCACGTTCCTCGACTGGGAACTCGCCCTCTGGGGCGACCCCGTGTACGACCTCGCCGTGCACATCCACAAGATGGGCTACCTGCCCGACGAGCAGGACGCCCTCATCACCCGCTGGCAGGCCGCCATGCCGTCCGACCACACCACGGGCTGGCGGCGGGACCTGGACGCCTACCTGACGCACGAACGCATCAAGTCGGCCATCGTCGACTCCGTCCGCTATTCGCAGCTCTTCGCCGCCGGTGGCCCCTATCCCTATCCGGAGCAGCAGCTCATCGGCTCGCTGGTCGCCAAGCTCGACGCCGCTCGTCCCTACTGGCACATCGCCGCCCCGGCCGATCCCCGGAGCGTTGGGGGGGCCCTGCGCGTCCGCTGAGCCGCCTCTCGGCGTCCGGGGGCACCCCGGGATGTCGGTAGGCGGGGCGGTTAGTCGGTTGGGGGGAGGGCTACTTGGATTTGGGTTGTGGTGCCGGTGGCTACGAAGAGGCCGCGGCCGGTGGGGCCGCCCAGCGGGGCGTTGCGGGGGAGGCGTAGGCCGAAGAGGTCGCCGTCGTCGGGGGAGTCGATGGACAGCAGGACGCCGGAGCGGGAGCGGCGGGTGTCGGAGAGGAAGCCTCGGTAGCCGCGGCCGAGGTCGGCGGTGGTGCCGCCGATGACGACGGCGTGCTCGCCGTCGCGGGCGGTGCGGAGGACGTCGCGGAGGGCGTCGTCCAGGTCGGTCTCGTCGAGGAGTTCGGCGTCGTCGACGATGACGGCGTAGCGGTGTTCGTCGCCGATGGCGTCCGCGAGGTCGTCGGGGTCGGAGTCGGCGGTGAGGACGCCGAGGACGCCGGGGCGGTCCGCGAGGGTGCGGAGCGGGGAGCGGCGGGGCGTGACCAGGACGACGGGGACGAGGCCGCCGCCAACGGCCGGGTCGAGGAGCGAGTGGACGATCGTGCGGAGGGTCGTGGAGCGGCCCGAGCGGGGCGGGCCGGCGACGGCGAAGCCGGGGCCCTCGTTGAGGAGGTCGACGCCGACGGGGGCGAGGGTGTCGCCGCCGACGCCGACCAGGGCCCACAGGGGCGAGGGGGCGGTGAACTCGGGGTCGAGGGACATGGCCTCGCGGTAGGTGACGCGGACGGGCAGTTCGTCCACGTGGAGGGGGCGTCGGCGGCGGGGGAGGCGGCCGTAGCGGGAGACGCAGGTGCGGGCGATCTCCTGGAGGACGGCCACCTGGGACGTGCCGGACGGGTCGTCCCCGAGGAGGCAGATCTGGGATTCGCGCGGGGGCGCGTTCGGGGCGGTGGGTTCGAGGGCGCGGCCGGGCGGCATGGCGGCGGGGATCTGGCGGTCCTGGAGGCCGCCGTAGCCGTAGTCGTTCGGGTCGGCCATGCGCAGCAGGAGGCGGCGGTCGAAGACGGTGGAGATCTGGCCGCCGAGGCCGGAGCGGTCGCCGGTGAAGACGGCGCGGAGGCCGACGGCGGCGCCCTCGCGCAGGAGGTGGACGGCCTGGTCGACGAGGCGGCCGTAGTCGTAGTGCTCGAACGCGCCGAGGAAGCCCTCCCAGCGGTCGAGGAGCAGCACCATCCAGGGGAGGCGGTCGGTGGCGGCGACGGCGGCGCGCTGCTCGGCGAGGGTGGCGAAGCCGGCCTCGGCGAGGAGCTGCTGGCGGCGGGCGACCTCGGCGGTGAGGGCGGTGAGGAGGCGTTCGCAGCGGTCGAGCTGGTCGCGGGTGACGACGGCGCCGCAGTGCGGCAGGGACACCAGGGGGAGCAGCGCGTTGGCGCCGCAGTCGATCGCGTACAGGTGGGCGTCGTAGGGGGAGCAGGACGAGGCGAGGGAGCCGGCGATGGTGCGCAGCGCGGTGGAGCGGCCCGACTGGGCGGACCCGGCGAGGTAGAGGTGGCCGCCGGCGGTGAGGTCGAGGGCGAGTTCCTCGCGGGACTGGACGGCGGGCAGGTCGGTGATGCCGAACCGGATCGGCGGGACGTCCACGACGGAGCCGCCCGCGGCGGTGCGCGGCGTCAGCTTGATCATGTCCGGCAGCGGGCTCAGCCACGGGGACGGCCGGCGGGCGATGCCGGCGCGGCGGGCGGCCTCGTCGACGGCCTGGACGAGGACGCCGAGGTCGGTGGCGAGGGTGGTGTCGTCGGCGGCCTCGCGGGGCGCGGGCAGCGGGTGGCCGAGGCCCTGCCAGGGCAGCGCGAGGACGGTGGTGCCGGGGCCGGCGGGGCCGCCGCGGCGGCCGCCGATCCGCGCGGACTGGACGGGCTGCGGCGCCGCCATGCCGGAGCGGACGTAGCAGCGGCCCGGGGTCGACTTGGAGATCTGCGCGGCCTCGGGCGAGTCGAGGACGTCGGTCGATTCGTCCGGGTCGGTGACGCGGAGCGCGATGCGCAGGTTGGTGTTGGCGCGGATGTCGGCGGTGACGACGCCGGCGGGGCGCTGGGTGGCGAGGATGAGGTGGACGCCGAGGGAGCGGCCGCGGCGGCCGATGTCGACGAGGCCGGTGACGAAGTCGGGCAGTTCGGTGACCATGGCGGCGAACTCGTCGATGATGAGGACGAGGCGCGGCATGGCGGGCAGGCCGGGGTCGGCGGTGCGCAGGTCGTTGTAGTCGTCGACGTCCTTGGCGCCGGCGTCGAGGAGGATCTCCTCGCGGCGGCGGAGTTCGGCGGCGAGGGATTCGAGGGCGCGTTCGGTGGCGTGGCCGTCGAGGTCGGTGACCATGCCGACGGTGTGGGGGAGGCGGGCGCAGTCCTTGAACGCGGCGCCGCCCTTGTAGTCGATGAGGACGAACGTCATCTCGTCCGGGCGGTTCGCCACGGCGAGGGACGCGATGAGGGTTTGCAGTAGTTCCGACTTGCCCGCGCCTGTGGTTCCTGCGATGAGGCCGTGGGGGCCGTCTGTGCGGAGGTCGATCTCGTAGGGCTGCCCTGAGCCGAGGCCGATGGGGACGCGTGTGGTGCGACCCGTCCTGCCCCATGACTGGAGGATGTGCTCCGCTGTGGGTTCGGGCATGCCGAGGATGTCGAGGAGCCGTACGTCGGCCGGGATGGAGTCGGCCGGATCTTCGCGGGACACGTCCCGGACGGGGGCCAGCGCGCGCGCCACCCGGTCTGTCCAGGCCGGGGAGACCTGGTCGGCGAGCACTGGGCCGACTACTTCGAGCCCTTGCCCTTGGAGGCGGAGCTGGGACGGGCGCTGCGGGTCCCAGGCGGCGACCAGTTGGCACTCTTCGGGGAGCAGACGTTCCTCGTCGTCCACGCAGATGGCGTAGAGGCCGTACTCGGCGCCTCGTGACAGGAGCATCGGCATGCCGGGCAGGCGACGCAACGCGCGCGCGCCGTCGAGCACGATCAGGATGTTGTACGGGACGGACGGCACCGCGTCCTGCCCGAAGAACGACGACTCGGCCTGTGCGGTACGGCGCCGTTCGGTGACGCGGATCGCGAGTTCGGTGATGCGGTGCGCGGCCGACTCGGTGTCGGCCCCGACGAGGGCCACGCAGTCCTCGCCTTCGCGCGGCGCGCAGTGCGGCAGCCAGCGCACCCAGTTCCACTCGTCCCCCGCCTGCTGGTCGGCGGAGAGGACGACGATGGCGAGGTCGCGGGGGCTGTGCAGGACGGCGGCCTGCGCGACCATCCACCGGGCGAGCGCGCGGGAGGCGTACCGGGGGCCGGTCAGCCCGACGACGCCGAGCTCGCGGAGCGGCAGCGCCACCGGGACCCGCCGGGCCGCCGGGATCGGCACGGCGCGCGGGTCGCCGGTCAGCTCGATGCGGGCGGGCAGGTCGGCGAGCCCGACCCGCAGGTGCAGGACGTCGGCGTCGTCGCGGCGCCGCTCCCACAGGCGGCGGCGCGGGCCCGTGGCGGTGAGCAGCACCTCGGCGGGGTCGGGGTGCAGGGCGCGCCGCTCGGCCTCGTCCGCGCGCCGCAGCCGCTCCAGCTCGCCGTCGAACTCGCCCGCTCTGCGGTGGTACTCCTTCAGCGCCTTCTTGTACGACTTGCGGCCGTGCAGCCGGTCGCCGATCCACTCGCCGACCGTCATCACCGGCCAGGCCAGCGCGAACAGCGCCCACCACCACTGGCCGAGCGCGAACGCCATGACCAGGCCGAACGCCGAGAACAGCAGCGCGCCGAACAGCCGGAGCCGTTCGCGCGGGTTGCGTTCGGGGCGCTTCGGGACGTCCAGCGTCCGCACCCGGTCGGCCGGGTGCAGCCGCGGCGGCCGGTTGAACGCGAGCCCGCCCTCGGGGAGCGGTTCGAGGTGGGTGTCGGGCGCGGCGCTCGGGGCGAGGGCGAGCACGCTGTCGCCGACCGTCAGCAGCGCCTCCGCGGGCCAGGCGGTCTTCGCGCCGAGCGGCGTGCCGTCCAGCGCGGCGGCGCCCTGCATCGTCATCGCGGACGCCTCGACCTCGACGGTGTCGCGCGCGACCGTGAGCCGCAGGGACCGCGCCGGGACGGACGGGTCGTCCAGCACGACGTCCACGTCGCGCCCGGAGCCGATGGTGCTGGTGCCGAGCCCGAGCCGGTGCACCGACCCGGCGGCCGGGCCGCCGATGACCCGGACCTCGACGAGGCCGGTCGGCTCGGCGAGGACGGTGGCGGCGGCGCCGCGCTGCTCGACGGCGACGACGGCGCCGTCCCGCAGCTCCTTGACGGCGAGGGCCTGCGGGTCGAGCATCCGGCCGTCCATCCACAGCGCCCTGCGCGGGCCGCGCCCGTCCTTGGCGAGCAGGGCGGCCTTGGAGAAGCGCGGCGTGAGGGCCGGCGGGGCGCCGTCGAGGACGGCCGCGAGCGACTGCGCGATCCCGCCGACGGTGGCCTCGGCGTCGACGTCGATGACGACATCGCGAGGACCGCCGCCGGTCAGCGCCGTGAACGAGATCCGCATCCGAGCCTCCGACGTCCGCTGGTCGACCGGAGTCAGCTTAGGCATCAACCCCGGCGGACTTCCGGTAGGCGGCGATGATCGTTTCGAGGGCGTCGTCCAGCGGGGTGGGAGCCATCCCGAACGTCGCCTGAAAAGCGGAAGAGTCGAGAACGTACGGTTCGTCGAACTGGTAGCGGGTCTCCCGCAGTTCCTTCAGCAGCGGGGAGAACAGCCCGAGCGCGCGGAACACGGCGCGCGGCACCTCGGTGACCCGCGGCTTCGGCGCGCCCGCGATCGCGCACAGCCGCTCCGCGACCTCCAGCGTGGACACCGCCGGCGCCGTCGGGACGTGCCAGACGCGGCCGAGCGCCCGCTCGTCCGTCCCGGCGATGGCGAGCGCCTCGGCGACGTCCGGCAGGTACGTCCACGAGTGCGGGACGGACGGGTCGCTGAAGTACAGCACCCGCTTGCCCGCCAGCAGCGGCTTCACGAACCGGGTCTCGCCGATGTACGCCTGGTCGGTGCTCCGGGGCCCGTAGTAGTCGGACGGTCGCAGCTCGGTGGTCCGGATGCGGCCGGCCTCGTGCGCGGCGAAGGCGTCCCGCGACATCTTCGCCCGCACCTGCCCCTTCGTGCCGGGCGCGGCGAGCGGCAGGTCTTCGGTCATCGGCCCGTCGACCGGCCCGTACAGGTAGAGATTGCTCAGCGTGACCAGGACGGCCCCGGTGTCCTCGGCGGTGCCGAGGAAGGACGCCGCCATCGGCGGCCAGTCCTGCACCCAGCGGTGGTACTGCGGGTTGACGCAGTTGTAGAGGGCGTCGGCGCCCCTGGTGATCTGCGTCAGCCGGGTCCGGTCCGCGACGTCGGCGGCGATCCGCTCGACGCCCTCGGGCCCCGATCCCGACCGCGTCACGACGACGACGTCATGCCCGCGCGCGGTGAGCCGCTCGGCGAGGTGCGCCCCGACCTGCCCCGCTCCGACGATCACGTGCTTGCCCATGTCCCCACTCCTTCGGTTCGGTGCTCTGCAACGAGAGCGATGCTCTCTCGCGAGAGCAGTGTTGTCAAGAGCAGTGCTCTCACTTCAGTGCATCGCTCTGTTAATCTCGGGGCATGAGCGAACCGAACCGGGGCGCGACGGCCCCGCACGGGAGGCCCGCATGAGCGCGGGACGGACGGCGCGCGAGCGGGTGCGGGCCGAGCTGATCAGGGAGATCACCGAGATCGCGCGGCGGCAGCTCGCCACCGAGGGCGCGGCCGGCCTGTCGCTGCGCGCGGTCGCCCGCGAGATGGGCATGGTGTCGTCGGCGATCTACCGGTACTTCCCGAGCCGCGACGACCTGCTGACCGCGCTGATCATCGACGGCTACAACGCGGTCGGGGACGCCGTCGAGCGCGCCGACGCGGCGACCGACCCCGGCGACTTCGCCGGAAGGTGGCTCGCGGTGTGCAGGGCCGTCCGGGGGTGGGCCCTGGAACACCCGCACGAGTACGCCCTGCTGTACGGGTCGCCCGTCCCCGGCTACACGGCGCCGCAGGACACTGTCCCCGCAGCCGTCCGTGACACGCTGGTCTTCACGCGCATCATCAGCGAGGCGCACGCCGCCGGTGCGCTCGACCCCGCAGGACCGCTCCCGCCCGCGCCGCCCTCACTCGCCGCCGACCTGGCCCGCGCGCGCGCCGCGCTGCCCATGGATCTCCCCGACGACGTGATGACTCGGGCCTTCACCGCATGGGCCGGCTTGTACGGAACTGTCAGCTTTGAATTGTTCGGGCAATTCAACAACGTGATCGAGGAGGAACGGTCCGCCTACTTCGACCACTCCATGTCCCTGCTCGGCCGCCTCGTCGGCCTGGAACCGTGACGCAGCCCGGCCTCTCCGTGCCTCCCGCGGTCTCACGGGGCATCCACGGACGTGTCCAGCATGTGGTCAGTGACGCATGTGACTGGTGGTAAGTAGCCATGTGACCAAAGAATTCGCAGGTCACCACCGTCCGCCCGGATACGGAACGGCTTCACCTCACCGAATCCATTGACGGGACCTTGCCGCCCCCGCAAGCATGGATCGCTCGGCATGCGCGGAATCCCTGGGACGGGGGGCCGCGGAAGGGCGGGAAGGAGCGCGTGGGCAGCGCGATGAAGGCCAACCAGTCGACCATCTCCGGCGGCGGGGCGGCGGGCTCGTCCGGCGGGACCGCGGGGCTCGGCCGGTCGGGGCTCGGCACCTCCGGGGGGCAGCGGCTTCCCACCTCACCGCGCGAGCGCAAGCCCGCGCTGGCGGCCCTCGCGGTGCTGCTGATCCTCGGCGGCGCCCTCGCCAGCGCCTACCTGGTGATGGCGAGCGGCGAGCGGGTGTCGGCGATCCGCGTCGCGCAGCCGGTCGCCGCCGGGCAGCCGATCCCGGCGAGCGCCCTGGAGGAGGTCCAGATCGGCGACACCGGGATCCAGTACCTCGCCTGGACGGAGCGGGCGAAGGTCACCCGGCACATCGCGGCCGTCCCGCTGGTGAAGGGCGCGCTGCTGACCAACGGCATGATCAGCCCGGCGACCGCCCCGGAGAGCGGGCGGGTGATCGTCGGGCTCGCGCTCAAGGCCGGCCAGCTGCCGTCCGGGGACGTCGTCCCGGGCAGCCGCGTCACCCTCTACGCGGTCGGCGGCGGGCAGAACGGCGGCCCGCGCGCCGGCACCGTCCTCGCCCAGGAGGCCGTCGTGGTCGGGATCGGCGGCCGCGACGACGGCGGCCCGACCCGGCTCCGCTCCGACCAGACCAGCGTGGACGTCGCCGTCCTCCCGGCGGACGCCCCGCAGGTGGCGCAGGCGGCCTCCGCCGGCGCGGTCGCGCTCGCGCTGCTGCCGCCCGGGACGAAGCCGGCCCCGGCCAAGAAGCCCGCCCGCCAGGACTCCGGCGGCACCGGGGGCGTCGATCCCGTCCCCGGCGGGACGCCGAACACCGGCGGCACGCCCGGCACGGGCGGCACCCGCCAGGGGACGGGCACGGGCCCAGGCACGGGCGGTAACTGACGGTGGCACTCATCGCGCTCGCGGCCGACAAGGGGGCGCCGGGCGTCACGACCGCGGCGGTCGCGCTCGGCGCCGTGTGGCCCCGGCCCGTGCTGGTCGCGGAGTGCGACCAGGCGGGCGGCGACCTCGTGTACCGGCTGCCCGCCGCCGCGTCGGACAGCGGCGACGGCGACGGCGGCATGCTGAACCCGTCCCGCGGGCTGCTCAGCCTCGCCGCGACGGCCCGCCGCGGCCTGCGCCCCGACCAGATCGCCGAGCACTGCCAGCGGCTCGTCGGCGGCCTCGACGTGCTCGTCGGGCTCACCAACGCCGAGCAGGCGCAGGCGATGACGTGGCTGTGGGGGCCGCTCGGCCGGGCGTTCGCCGGGCTCGCCCCGGTGGACGTGATCGCCGACTGCGGCCGGCTCGGCGCGGGCGGCCCGCTGCTCGACCTGCTGCGCGAGGCCGATCTCGTCGTCCTGCTCACCCGCGCCACCCTGGAGCAGGTCGCGCACCTGCGCGAGCGCGTCACCGCGCTCACCGAGGAGCTGCGCGGCGGCCCGCCGATCGGGGTGCTGGTCCTCGCCGACCCGCGCGACTTCCGCGGCTCGGTCGCCGAGGTCGACCGGATCATCGCGCGCAACCGCGTCCCGGCCCCCGACCCGGGGCAGGGCCCGCCGCCGCCCGGCGTGACCGTCCTCGGCGGTCTCGCGCTCGACCCGAAGGGCGCCGAGCTGCTGTCCGGGCGGTGGGGCGGCCGGCTGGACCGGTCGCTGCTCATCCGGTCGGCGCGCGAGGTCGCGGCCGACCTCACCGGCCGGATCACCGCCACCGGGCCGGCGCACGCCGCGCCGATGGCGCCGCCCCCGGAGGTGGCCGCGCACGTCCCGGCGGGCGTTCCGCAGGAGGGGAGGCGCTAGATGGACCACGGGCTCGTCAAACGCCTCCGCCAGGAGGTCGGCGACCGGCTGGCGCAGCAGCGCCGGCTGGACGCGGCGAACGGGCTGCAGCCGATGTCCGCCGAGGACGAGCGGCAGTTCGCCCGCGCGCTCATCGGCCAGGTGCTGGAGGAGTACGCGCGCGGCGAGATCACCTCCGGGCGGCGCCCGCCGAACGCCGAAGAGGAGGAGGCGCTCGCCGCCGGGGTGCACGCCGCGCTGTTCGGCGTCGGCCGGCTCCAGCCGCTCCTCGAGGACCCCGAGATCGAGAACATCGACATCAACGGCTGCGACCGGGTGTTCATCGGCTACGCCGACGGCCGCGAGGTGATGGCCGAGCCGGTCGCCGAGAGCGACGAGGAGCTCGTCGAGCTGATCCAGATCCTCGCCGCCTACAGCGGGCTGTCGTCGCGCCCGTTCGACACCGCGAACCCGCAGCTCGACCTGCGGCTGCCGGACGGCTCGCGGCTGTCGGCCGTGATGGACGTGACCGTCCGCCCCGCGCTGTCGATCCGCCGCGCCCGGCTCGGCAAGGTGTTCCTCGCCGACCTGGTCGGCAACGGCACGTTCACGCCGGAGATCGGGCAGTTCTTCCGCGCCGCCGTGCTCGCCCGCAAGAACATCATGATCGCGGGGGCGACGAACGCGGGGAAGACGACGCTGCTGCGCGCCGTCGCCAACGAGATCCCGCCGCACGAGCGGCTCATCACCGTCGAGCGCGCCCTCGAACTCGGCCTGGACGCCTTCCCCGAGCTGCACCCGAACTGCGTCGCGTTCGAGCAGCGCCTGCCGAACTCCGAGGGGCAGGGCGCGATCTCGATGGCGGAGCTGGTCCGCCGGTCGCTGCGGATGAACCCGTCCCGCGTGATCGTCGGCGAGGTGCTCGGCGACGAGATCGTCACGATGCTGAACGCGATGACGCAGGGCAACGACGGGTCGCTGTCCACGATCCACGCGAACTCCTCGGTCGAGGTGTTCAACCGCGTCGCGACGTACGCGATCCAGTCGGAGGAGCGGCTGCCGGTCGAGGCGACGCACATGCTGATCGCGGGCGCGATCGACTTCGTCGTGTTCATCGAGAAGCGCAACGACTACGCCTCCGGCGGGCGGCTGCGCCGCTACGTGGCCAGCATCCGGGAGGTCACGGGCGTGGACGGGCGGGTCCTGTCGTCGGAGGTGTTCGCGCTGGGCCCCGGCGGGTTCGCCGTGCCGTCCGCGCCGATCGCGTGCGCCGCCGAGCTGGCCGAGCACGGCTACGACCCCGCCGCCGGAGGTGCGTGGTGACGGGGTGCCTGGTGAGGGCCGGGGGTGAGCGCTGATGTACGCGCCGGACGTCCTCCTCGCCATCGTCGCGGGCGCCGTGGCCGGCGGCGGCCTCCTGCTGCTGGTCGTCGCGCTGCGCGGGCTGCCGCCGCGGCGCGGGCCCGCGCGCGGGCGCAGCCGCGAGGACCTCGTCCGCACCCTCACCACCCGCACGGCCGTCGCCGTCATCGTCGGCTTCCTCGTGCTGATCGTGACGCAGTGGCCGATCGCCGCCGCCGGCACCGGGGCGCTCGTCCTCGCCTGGGAGGGCCTCGCGGGCGGCGCCGCCGAGGAGCGCCGGGGCATGGCGCGGCTGGAGGGCCTCGCCGGCTGGACGGAGTCGCTGCGCGACACGATCGCCGGCGCGGTCGGCCTCGAACAGGCCATCCCCGCCTCGCAGCGCGCCGCCGCGCCCGCCCTCCAGCAGCCGCTGCGCGACCTCGTCGACCGGCTGCACACCCGCGTCCCGATGCCGGAGGCGCTGCGCCGGTTCGCCGACGACATCGACGACCCGTCCGCCGACCTGGTGATCGCCGCGCTGATCCTGAACGCCAAGCTGCGCGGCCCCGGCCTGCGCGACATGCTGAGCGCCCTCGCGGCGTCCGCCCGCGCCGAACTCGACATGCGGCGCCGCGTCGAGGCCGACCGGCGCGCCACCCGGCGCAGCGTCCGCATCGTCGTCGCCGTCTCCGTCGGGACGGCGCTCGCGCTCGCCGTGTTCAACCACTCCTACGTCGAGCCCTACGACGACTTCCTCGGGCAGCTCGTCCTGTGCATCGTCGTCGCGCTGTACGGGGCGGCGTTCCTGTGGCTGCGCCGGCTGGCGCGCTACGAGCTGCCGGGGCGGTTCCTCAGCGAGCCGCGCCGGACGGCCGAGCCGGGCGTGCCCGGCGAGGTGCCGAGCACGGTCGCCGGCTGGCAGGGCTCCGACGGCGGCCGGCAGGGCGCGCAGGAGCCGCCGCTGCGCGGCCGGCACACGATGGACGCCGGAGGGGGTGGCGCCGCGTGAACGGTGCGATGCTCGCGGGCGCCGTCGTCGGCCTCGGCCTGTACGTGCTGGTCCGGGCGCTGTTCCCGGCCCGTCCCGGCCTCGCCGCGCGGATGGCCGCGCTCGACGCCGCCCGCCGCCGCGACCTGGAGGAGCAGCGGCTCGGCCGGATGTCGCCGACGCTGGAGCGCGTCGGCGGGATGCGCGCCAAGATCGGCCGGGAGCTGGCGAAGCTCTGCGAGTCGCGCGGCTGGCGGCTCCGCTCGGTCCGCGCCGACCTGGCGATCACCGAGCGGTCGCTGGAGGCGTTCCTCGCCACCAAGTTCCTGCTCCCGGCGGGCGCGCTGCTGTTCATCCCGCTGATCCTCGCCTACTTCACGCTGCTCGGGCTCGGCTCGTCCGTCGCCGTCCCCGCGTGGATCTGCGTGCTGTTCGCCGTGCTGTTCTTCTTCTACCCCGACATGCAGCTCCGGCAGGAGGCGCAGGCCCGCCGGCAGGACTTCCGGCACGTCGTCGGCGCGTTCCTCGACCTCGTCTCGATGAACCTCGCGGGCGGTCGCGGCGTCCCCGAGGCGCTGATGACCGCGTCGAACGTCGGCGAGGGCTGGGCCATGCACCGCATCCGGGACGCCCTGTCCAACGCCCGCATCACCGGCCAGACGCCCTGGCAGGCGCTCGGCCGGCTCGGCGAGGAGCTCGACGTCGCCGAGCTGCGCGACCTCGCCGGGGCGCTCGCGCTCGTCTCCGACGACGGCGCGCAGATCCGCAAGTCGCTCGCCGCCCGCGCCGCGTCCATGCGCAGCCGGGAGCTGTCGGAGCTGGAGGGCAAGGCCGGCGAGCGCTCCCAGTCGATGCTCGTCGCGCAGCTGTTCCTGTGCGCCGGATTCCTGATCTTCCTCGCCTACCCGGCCCTGATGCGGGTGCTCGCGTCATGACCCGCCGCGCAGCAGCCCAGGGCCCGTGCCCGAACCCCGTGGAGGTGTCCGAATGGAACCGCTGAACCCCCTGGACCATCCGTCCGTCCTGTACCTGCGGGCCGTGCTCGGCGCGCGGGTGGCCCGGCTGCGCGCCGAGGAGGACCGCAGCCGCGGCGCGTCCGCGATCGAATGGGCGATCATCACCGCGATCCTCGCGCTGATCGCGATCACCATCGGCGCGGTGATCCAGAAGAAGATCCAGGACAAGGCCAACAGCATCAACACGGGCTGACCGCGATGCGGCCCCGGGACCGAGCGGCCTCCCTCCTGCGGTCCGACGCCGGCGTGTCGTCGATGGAGTGGGCGCTGCTCACGCCGATCCTCATCCTGGTGATGCTCGTCGTCGTGCAGTTCGCCATGGTCTTCCACGCCCGGCACGTCGCGCTCGCCGCGGCGCAGTCGGGCGCCCGCGTCGCGCGGACCTCCCCGGTCGGCGGCGGCTGGGAGGGCGCGGCGACCGCGAAGGCGGCCGGGTCGGTCCGCGAGATCGGCCCGGACCTGCTGAGCGGCCTCCAGGTGCGGGCGGGAGAGGAGAACGACGAGCGGTGGGTGGAGGTCAGCGGCGAGGCCGTCCAGGTCGTGCCGTTCATGACGTTCCACGTGTCGCAGCGCTCGCAGGGGCCGATCGAGTGCTTCCGGCCGGACGTCGGCTCCGGCACCGCCTGCCAGCGGGGAGCGGGGCCGTGACGGGCGGCGCCGCCGAGCGGGGCTCGATGTCGCTGGAGATGGTGCTGGTCACGCCCATCTTCATCGCGTTCCTGCTCTTCCTCGCCGGCGCGGGCCGGATGGTCGACGCCAAGAGCCAGGTGGACGGCGCCGCCCGGGACGCCGCCCGCGCCGCGTCCATCGCCCGCAGCGCCGGGTCCGCGCAGGACCTCGCCGCCGACACCGCCGCCGCCGGGATGCGCGGCACCGGCTGGTGCTCGGGCGGCCCCGTCGTCCGGACCGACGTGTCCGACTGGGGGCCCGGCGGGAGCGTCGGCGTGACCGTCACCTGCGACGTCGACCTCGGCGACCTCGCGTTCATCGGGCTGCCCGGCAGCAAGCGCCTGCAGGGCCACGCGATCGCGCCCGTCGACACCTTCACCAACCGCGGCACGGACGAGGGCGGCACCGACGACCCGGGAACCGCGCCATGAGGCCCGTCGAGCGCGGGGACGACCGCGGCACGATCGCGATGTACACGGTGCTGTTCACACCGGTCGTCCTGCTGCTGGCGGGGCTGCTGGTGGACGGCGGCCTCGCCATCCACGCCCGGCAGCGGGCCGCCGACATGGCCGAGCAGGCGGCGCGGGCGGGCGCCAACCAGATCGACGACGCCGCGCTGCGCGAGACCGGCGACCCCGTCCTCGACCCGGGCCGGGCCCGCGCGGCTGCGTGCGACCTGCTCGCCGCCTACCCGGACCGGGTGACCGCGTCGCGGTGCGACGCCGACGAGCAGGAGGTCGCGGTCTCCGTTCAGATCAGCGTGCGGCCGCAGCTCCTCGGGATCATCCCGGGCTTCGGCGAGTTCCAGATGACCGCCGGCGCCACCGCCCGGCCGGTCACCGGAGACGAGGGCCCGTGAGCGAACGCGACGACACATCTACGATGAGGGCGACCTCCGGCGGAACGGCAGGGACGCGATGGTGACGCGGCATGGTCGGCGGGCTCCCGTCCGGGTGAACGGGCGCCGCAGCGCGGGCGACGTTCTGGCCGGGATCGGCGCGGTCGTCGCGCTGGCCGCACTGCTCGTCGGGGTCCCGTTCGCGCTGTTCACGGCGTTCGGGTCGCCGCTGCCCGACCACCTGCCGACCGCGTCCGACCTCACCCAGAAGGTCGGGCCGGGCTCGCTGATCGCGATCCTGGTCGCGCTGGTGTGGCTCGCCTGGCTGCAGCTCGCGGCGTGCGTCGTCGTCGAGGTGTACGCGGGGGTGCGGGGCGTCGGCGTGCCCGCGCGGGTGCCGCTCGCGGGCGGCACGCAGTCGCTCGTGCACCGGCTCGTCGTGGCCGCGCTGCTGCTGTTCACCGCCACCACCACGATCATGCCGGCGTTCACGGCCGCCGGGCTCTCCCAGCGCCCGGCCGCGGCCGCCGAGGCGCCCGTGCAGGCGCAGCCGCAGGCGCAGGGGTTCCGCCAGGTGGCGGACGCCCCGGAGCATCCGGCCGCCGCCGCCGAGCGGGTCGCGGCCGACCTCGCCGCCGACCCGGTGGAGAAGTCCGCCACCACGAAGATCTACCGGGTGCAGCCGCCGGAGGGCCGGCACCACGAGAGCCTGTGGGAGATCGCCGAGAAGTGCCTCGGCGAGGGCCGCCGCTACAAGGAGATCTACGCCCTCAACAAGAACCACATCCAGCCGGACGGCACGCGGCTGACGATCGCGAGCCTGATCCGTCCGGGCTGGATCCTGGAGATGCCGGCGGACGCCAAGGGCGCGAAGGTCGTCCCGGTCAAGGACCTGAACGACTACTTCCGGTACGGGCACGCCGTCCCGGACGAGCCGGAGCAGCCCGCGCCCGAGCCCGCCCCGGCCCCGCCGAAGCAGCAGCAGCCCACCCAGCCCCCCGCGAGCCAGCCCCCCGCGAGCCAGCCCCCAGCGTCCCAGCCGCCCGCGTCCCAGCCTCCGGCCTCGCAGGCGCCTCCCGCGACGCAGACCCCGGCGCCCGAGAACACCCCCGCGCCGCAGCGGAGCCAGACGCCGGAGCAGCAGGCGCCGCGCGAGTCGGAGCCCGCGCACCCGCCCGCGCACGCCGAAGGCCCGTCCGGCGAGATGGGCGGCGAGGCCGGCAGCGGCGGCGCGGACGTCCCCGGCCAGGGCGGGCAGCAGCAGGAGGACACCGGCGCCGCGTTCGACCTCGGGTGGCCGCAGGGCCTCGCCGCCGCGTCGCTGATCGCCGCCGGGCTGCTCGGCGTGCTCGGCCGGCGCCGCCGCACCCAGCTGTGGAACCGCGCGTTCGGGAACATGGTCGTCCGGCCCGAGGGGGCGGCGGCCGAGGCGGAGCGGGCGCTGCGGATCGGCGCCGACGACGACGCGGCCACGCTCCTCGACCTCGGGCTGCGGCACATGTCGAAGTCGATGGCGGCGGGCGGCCGCGCGCTCCCCACCGTCTACGGCGTGCACATCGGGCGCGGCAGCCTCGACCTGTGGATCGCGCCCGCCGACCGCAACCCGCCCGCCCCCTGGCAGGCGTTCGACGACGGCCAGGTGTGGCGGCTGCGCGACGACGCGCTGCCCATGCTGGAGGCGTCCGACCTCGGCGACGTCCTCGCCCCCTACCCGGGCCTCGTGTCGATCGGCACCAACGCCAACGGCCGCATCCTCGTCGACCTGGAGGCCGCGCACGGGCTGATCGCGCTGCGCGGCGACGAGGACGCCCGCCGCGCCGCCCTGTCGGCGATCGCGCTGGAACTGGCCACCAACCGCTGGTCCGACCACATGCGGATCACGCTCGTCGGGTTCGGCGCCGAGCTGGGCGAGGGCCTCACCGAGATCGCCCCCGACCGCGTCCGCGCCGTCCCGACCCTGCACGACGCGCTGCCGGAGCTGGAGGGACGCAGCGAGGAGGTGCGGCAGGCGCTCGCCGCGTCCGGCGTCGACTCCGTGCTCACCGGACGCTGCCGCGGCGTGTTCGGCGAGGCGTGGATGCCGCACTACCTGATCATGGCGGACCGCCCCGACGAGCAGGAGGCCGACCGGCTCGTCGCGCTCGCCCGCACCGGCACCCGGATGGCCGCCGGCTACATCGTCCCCGGCGACGTGCAGGGCGCCACCTGGACCTGGGACGTCGACGCCGCCGGCCGCCTCCAGGCCGGCGTGCTCGGCTTCGACGTCGAGGCGCAGCTCGTCCGCGACGACGACTACCGCGGCGTGTTCGAGCTGTTCCGCACCGCCGGGCGGCTCGAATCCGTGCAGCTGCCCGGCCTGGCGGGCGGCGCCGAGCCGCCGACGGCGCAGCAGTCCTCGGTCGACATCCGGCTGCTCGGCCCCATCGAGGTCGACGCGCCGGGGCCGATGGACGAGAGCCGCCGCGAGCTCTGCACCGAGGTGCTGGTGTTCCTCGCCGCGCACCCGGAGGGCGTCCACCCGACGGTGCTGTCCGGCGCGGTGTGGCCGCGCGGCGCCAGCGCCGGCGTCCGCGACGCGACCGTGGCCCGCGTGTCGGACTGGCTCGGCCGGGACGCGCGGGGCCGCCCCAACCTGTACCACGACGAGCGCGGCCGGATCCGGCTCGGCTCGGAGGTGCGGGTCGACATCGCCGTGTTCCGCTGGCTGGTGTGGCGGTCGGCGGCCGAACCCGCGTCCGAGACCGCCTACATGGCGTACGCGCTGGACCTCGTCCGCGGCCCGCTGCTCGCCGACCGGCCCCGCGGCCGGTACGCGTGGCTGGCGAACCACGACCTGGAGTACGAGACGCCCGCGCGGATCATCGACGTCGCGCACCGGCTCGTCGTGCTGCGGCTGGAGGAGGGCGACCCGCGCGGCGCCGTGAGCGCCGCCCGCGCCGGGCTGCGGCTCGCGTCCGACGACGAGGGCCTGTGGCGCGACCTGCTCCGCGCGACCCACGCGACCGGTGACGTCGCGCAGGTCCGGGTGGTCGTGGACGAGCTGCGCTCCCGCATCGCCCGCGACCCCTACCTCGACCAGCTCCAGCCGGAGACGGAGGCCCTGGTGGAGGAGCTCGTCCCCGACTGGCACCGCGTCGGGTCGCGCTAGCGGTAGAGGCCGGTGCCGCCGAGCGAGTACCGGCCCGGCTGCGGGTGGACGCACAGCCCCACCGGACGGCCACCGACCCGCACCGTCCGCAGGACGCGGCCGGTGCGGGTGGACACGGCGTAGACGATCCCGGCGGGGTCGGCGAGCCACAGCCTCGTCCCGTCCGACGACACGCCGCCCGGTACAGGGGAGCCGCCGCCGGGCAGCGGCCACCGGGACACCACGCGCCGCGTGCGGAAGTCGACGGCGGTCAGCGTGCCGTCGCCCACCACGAACAGCCGCCGCGCGTCGCGGCTGACCGCGAGGCCGCGGGCGCCCGGCGCGGTCCGGACGAACCCCAGCAGGGCGAACCGCCTTGCGTCGACCAGCCACACCCCGCCTTGCGCCGCGTCCGCGACGAGGAACACGGTGCCGTCGGGCGACAGCCGCAGATCACCGGGCCGCGCCCCCTCCGGGAGCCGCAGCGTCCCCGCGACGCGCCGCCCCGCCAGATCGACAAGTGCCAGTTCACCGGCGGCCGTGCACGTCGCGACCAGGGAACGGCCGCGCAGGGAGAAGTCGGCGTGGCCCGCCGAGCACGGCATCGGCACCGACGCGCGCAACGCCATCGTGCGCGGGTCGCGCACGTCGATACGGCGGGGCCGGTGCGCCGGGACGAGGGCGTCCCGCCCGTCCGGCGTGAAGTACAGCCCGGCCGGACCGGGGACCCGCACCGGCCGCCCGCGCCGCCCGCCGTGCGGCCGGATCGGGACGAGCAGGCCGCGCCGCCGGTCGGCCGCCCACAGCCGCCGCAGATCCCACGACGGCACCACCCGCGACGCCGCCGCCCCCGTGCGGTACCGCCCGACGACCCGGGCCGCGGCGGGATCGACCACGTCGATGTACCGCCCGTTCGCGACGTAGATCCGCGGCGGCAGCCCGCGCGCGTTCGGCGCGATCATGCCGGGCCCGGTCGCGGCGTACACCCGGCCGCCCGCCGGCGCGAGCGCCACCCCGCCGGGATCGGCCGCGCCGCGCTTCCCGTCCGGCCGCACCCGCTGGTACGGCGCCGGCCCGCCCAGCCCCACCACGGGATCGTCCGCGGACGGCTCCGCGGGACGGTGGAACGGCACGGGCGACTCGCACCCGGCCAGCACCCCGGACGCCATCGTGAGGGCCGCGGCGAACGGCAGCGCGGCGGCCCGTGCTCGTGCCCGCATCACGGCCGGACCCTACCGACCGACGACGCTCAGTGTCCGCCCAACAGCAAAACGTATCTACCGACGCCTGTCCGTGAGTCGCGCGCCGGTCAGTCGCTGTTGCCTGTGGGGGACGACCCCCACACCCCCGAGGGGCTCCGACTGCCCGTCGCCTTCCGCTCCGCTGGCGCTCCGCTCCAGGCGCCGGTCAGTCGGAGGTACCGATCCCTATGCCGAACTCGCGGTAGACGCGTTCCCAGAAGCCGTCGCGGAGCCAGGTGCGGGCCTCCTGGTAGGGGCGGAGGGAGGAGCCCAGCTCCTTCTCGGCCTCGATCAGCAGTTCCTTGTCGATGACGGGCGGCAGGATGGGGCCGGGGAGCAGGTCGCGGATGTTGTCGCGGCCGCGCTCGAAGATCCACTTCTGGGCGACGTGCTCGCCTATCTCCAGCATGTGGTCGCGGTCGGGGCCGAGCTTGCCGTCGGTCTGGGCGGCGGTGGAGTTCAGCGAGGCGGCGACGGTGGCGGGGGTCGCGGCGCCCGGGACCGGGACGGTCGCGCGGACGGCGGCGGGGACCGGCTTCACCGACGGGGGCTTGCCCGCGAACACCTGGGACGGGGACGGGACGGGGTTCGCGCGCTGCGCGGCGGCCGCGGCGTCCCGGACGGCGGCGGCGCTGCCCGGGGCGGGCACCGGCAGCACCTTGGCCTTGGTGAAGTACGGGCGCAGGAACTCGGCGGGCAGCACCTCGACGGTGTCGGACTCCCACACCAGCCATTCGGCCTGGTTGGAGCCGTGCGTCGGCTCGACGCCCCACAGGTGCACGCGGACGCCGTAGCGTTGCGCGGCCTCCACGGCGGGCAGCATGTCCTCGTCGCCGGCCAGCAGCACCGCGTCGGTGATCGCGCGGTGCCGGGCCAGGGCCTCCAGGTCGGCGCGCAGCTGCGCGTCCACGCCCTTCTGCTGGCCCTGCGCGTTCAGATTGCCGAGCCGCAGCTTCACCAGCGGCAGGTTGGCGATCACGCGCTGGTCGACCGTCGGCTGCTTCTTCGGCGCGGCGTCGAACCAGTACACCCGCAGCAGCTCGCCGCGCCGCTGCCCGTCGGCGTGGTCGGTCAGCGCCTTGATCAGTTTCTCGGCGGCGACCCGGTACTCGCGCCGGGATCCGCAGCCGAGCAGCAGCGCACCGGAGGCCGCGTAAAGGTATCCCGCGTCGACGAAGATGGCGTATCGCGCGGGCTGGGCAACGTACTCCGAGGTGGCCATGGCCTTCCACCTTATTCGTGCGGAGGCCCCCACTGGGTGCGAACCACGGTTACATCTCGCTACGGGCGGTCCGCGGGGAGTCGGCGCGCGGCCCGCCGCGGGCGGGCCGCGCCGCGGCTCATCGGGCAGGTCAGCGCGGTAGGGCGCTCGCCCGCCAGGCACCCGGGCCGCGCGGCCCGAGGTCGCCCGCGAACGTGTTGCGGACGAGCCGTGACCGGTCCGCCCACCGGGACGGGCGGGCCGGGCCGCCGCCGTCCCGCGCCGCCGCCGCGGCCTGCGCGCGGGCGGTCAGCACGGCGACGAGCGCGGCGATCTCCTCCGGCCCCGGGTCGCCCCGGACGATCTGCAGGAACGGCTTCTGCTCGGAGCTCACGAAAACCGGCCTTCCAGGAGAGTCCGGGTCACAGCGGGATGTTCCCGTGCTTCTTCGGCGGCAGCGTCTTGCGCTTCTCGCGCAGCGACCGCAGCGCCCGCACGACCTGCCCGCGCGTCTCCGACGGCTTGATCACGTTGTCGACGTAGCCGCGCTCGGCCGCGATGTAGGGGTTGGCGAGCGTGTCCTCGTACTCGGTGATCAGCTCGGCGCGGCGGGCGTCCGGGTCGTCCGCGGCGGCCAGCTCGCGCCGGTACAGGATGTTGACCGCGCCCTGCGCGCCCATCACCGCGATCTGCGCGGTCGGCCACGCCAGGTTGATGTCGGCGCCGAGGTGCTTGGACCCCATGACGTCGTAGGCGCCGCCGTACGCCTTCCGCGTGATGATCGTGACGAGCGGGACGGTGGCCTCGGCGTAGGCGAACAGCAGCTTCGCGCCGCGCCGGATGATGCCGTTCCACTCCTGGTCGGTGCCGGGCAGGAAGCCGGGGACGTCCACGAAGGTCAGCACCGGGATGTTGAAGGCGTCGCAGGTCCGGACGAACCGGGCGGCCTTCTCGGACGCGTCGATGTCGAGCGTCCCGGCGAACTGCATCGGCTGGTTCGCGACGATGCCGACCGAGTGGCCCTCGACGCGGCCGAACCCGACGATGATGTTGGGCGCGAACTGCTCCTGGACCTCCAGGAACTCGCCGTCGTCCAGCACCCGCTCGATCGCGGTGTGCATGTCGTAGGGCTGGTTCGGCGAGTCGGGGATGAGGGTGTCGAGCTCCTCGTCCAGCTCGGTCACGTCCACCGGCACGTCGAACGCGGGCGCGTCGGACAGGTTGTTGGACGGCAGGTACGACAGCAGCGCCTTGACGTACTCGATCGCGTCGTCCTCGTCCGACCCCTGGTAGTGGGCGACGCCGGACTTGGAGTTGTGCGAGTGCGCCCCGCCCAGCTCCTCCATCGTGACCTCTTCACCGGTGACCGTCTTGATCACGTCGGGGCCGGTGATGAACATGTGGGACGTCTGGTCGACCATGACGATGAAGTCGGTGATCGCCGGGGAGTACACCGCGCCGCCCGCGCACGGGCCCATGACCAGCGAGATCTGCGGGATGACGCCGGAGGCGTGCACGTTCCGCTTGAAGATCTCCGCGTACAGGCCGAGCGCGACCACGCCCTCCTGGATCCGCGCGCCGCCGGAGTCGTTGATCCCGATCACCGGGCAGCCGGTCTTGATCGCGTGGTCCATGACCTTGCAGATCTTCTCGCCGAAGACCTCGCCCAGCGATCCGCCGGAGACGGTGAAGTCCTGGCTGAACACCGCGACCGGGCGCCCGTCCACCGTGCCGTAGCCGGTGACGACGCCGTCGCCGTAGGGCCGGTTCTTCTCCATCCCGAAGTTGGTGGAGCGGTGCCGCGCCATCTCGTCGAACTCCACGAACGAACCGGGGTCGAGCAGCGCGTCGATCCGCTCCCGGGCCGTCATCTTGCCCTTGGCGTGCTGCTTCTCCACGGCGCGCGCGGATCCGGCGTTCACCGCCTCGTAGCGCCGCCGCTCCAGGTCCGCGATCTTCCCCGCCGTGGTGTGGAGGTCGTAGTCCACGGGGGGCTCAGGGGCTTCCGTCGCCATGCCGGTCAGGGTAACCGGCGACTGATGCGGCTCTTGCGGCCGGGTGCCGGTGACCGGGACGAACCCCGCCCCGGCCTCGCTCGTTAGGCTTGGTCGGGTGGCTACGAAGACACGTGACCGAGCGCAGCGAGGGCACCAATGAGCAGAGCACACCAGGTGTCAGGGGGCCGACGAAGGAGGCCCCGTGACACTTTTCGGCAGGACATGCCCGAGCCGCTGCGCCGCGACGTCCGGCTGCTGGGCGCGATGCTCGGCGACGGGCTCGTGGAGTACGGCGGGAAAGAGCTGCTGGACGACGTCGAACGGCTCCGCCACGCCGTGATCGCGGCGCGCCGCGGCGAGACCGGCATCGACGAGGTCGCCGCGCTCGTCGACGGCTGGACGCTGGAGCGCGCCGGGCTGGTGGCCCGCGCCTTCACCGTGTACTTCCACCTGACGAACCTCGCCGAGGAGCACCACCGCATCCGGACGCTGCGGGAGCGCGACACCGGCGACACCGTGCCGGGGTCGGTGGCCGCCGCGATCGAGGAGATCCGCGCCTCCGGCGACGGCCGGCCGGCGGAGATCGTCGAGGGCCTGGAGTTCCGGCCCGTCTTCACCGCGCACCCGACCGAGGCGCGCCGCCGCGCCGTGGTCACCGCGATCCAGCGGATCAGCGACCTGCTGACCCGGCTGAACGAGGCGCCCGGCGCGTCGGAGCGGGAGGAGACCGAGCGCAGCCTCCGCGAGGAGATCGACCTGCTGTGGCGGACGGCGCTGCGCCGGCACACCCAGCTCGACCCGCTGGACGAGGTGCGCACCGCGATGGCCGCGTTCGACGAGACGATCTTCCGGGTCGTCCCGCACATCTACCGGGCGCTGGACCGCGCGCTCGACGGCGCGGAGACCGGCACCCGGCCCCCGAAGGCGCACCCGTACCTGCGGTTCGGCAGCTGGATCGGCGGCGACCGCGACGGCAACCCCTACGTCACCGCGCAGGTCACCCGGGACGCCGTGATGATCCAGGCCGAGCACGTCCTGCACGCGCTGGAGAACGCGACCGCCCGGATCGGCCGGGAGCTGACCGTCCACGAGACGACCACGCCCGCCTCGCCCGGCCTGCTGGACGCCCTCGCCGCCGCCCGCACCGCGCAGCCGGGCCTGATCGCGGAGATCGCCAAGCGCTCCCCGGGCGAGCCGCACCGCCAGCTCCTGCTGCACGCCGCCGCCCGCATCGCCGCGACGCGGGAGCGCAACGCCGACCTGGCCTACGCGTCCCCGGAGGAGCTGCTCGCCGACCTGCGCGCCGTCCAGGACTCCCTCGCCGCCGCGGGCGCCGTCCGGCAGGCGTACGGGCGCGTCCAGCAGCTGATCTGGCAGGTCGAGACGTTCGGCTTCCACCTCGCCGAGCTGGAGATCCGCCAGCACTCCGAGCTGCACGAGCGGGCCCTCGCCGAGCTCGACGGCGAGCGCTCGGAGATGACCGAGGAGATCCTGGAGACTCTCCGGGTCGTCGCCTGGATCCAGCGGCGCTTCGGCGTCCGCGCCTGCCACCGCTACATCGTCTCGTTCACCCGCTCCGCCCAGGACATCGCGAACGTGCACGCCCTTGCCGAGTCCCTCGGCGAGGGGGCGCCGGTGCTGGACGTCATCCCGCTGTTCGAGACCGGCGAGGACCTGGAGCACGCCCCGGCCGTCCTGGACGGGATGCTGGAGATCCCCGCCGTGCGGCGCCGCCTGGACGACACCGGCCGCCGCCTGGAGGTCATGCTCGGCTACAGCGACTCCGCCAAGCAGCTCGGCCCGACCAGCGCGACCCTCCGCCTGTACGACACGCAGGAGGCCCTCGCGGCGTGGGCGGCCCGCCACGACATCAAGCTCACGCTGTTCCACGGACGTGGCGGCTCCCTCGGCCGCGGCGGCGGCCCCGCGAACCGCGCGATCCTCGCGCAGGCGCCCGGCTCGGTCGCGGGCCGGTTCAAGGTCACCGAGCAGGGCGAGGTCATCTTCGCCCGCTACGGGCACCGCGAGATCGCGCGCCGCCACGTCGAGCAGGTGACCAGCGCGGTCCTCCTCGCCTCGACCGATCCCGTGCAGGACCGCGCCCGCGAGGCCGCCGCCCGGTTCCGCCCGCTCGCCGACAAGATCAGCGACGCGGCGCGGTCGGCGTTCCGCGCCCTCATCGAGACCCCGGACTTCGCCGTCTGGTTCGCCCGGGTGAGCCCCCTCGAAGAGATCTCCGAGCTGCGCATCGGCTCCCGTCCCGCCCGCCGCAAGGCCGCCCGCGGCCTGGAGGACCTGCGCGCCATCCCCTGGGTGTTCGCCTGGACGCAGACCCGCGTCAACCTGCCCGGCTGGTACGGCCTCGGCAGCGGCCTCGCCGCCGTCTCCGACGACGGCCGCGACCTCGCCGAGCTCCGCGAGGCGTACGAGGCGTGGCCGCTGTTCAACACCCTCCTCGACAACGCCGAGATGAGCCTCGCCAAGTCCGACCGGGCGATCGCCGAGCGCTACCTGGCCCTGGGCGAGCGGCCCGAACTCTCCGAGACCGTCCTGGCCGAGTACGACCGCACCCGGCGCCTGGTGCTCGCGGTGACCGGCCACGAGCGCCTCCTGGAGAACCGCCGCGTCCTGTCCCGCGCCGTCGAGCTGCGCAACCCGTACGTGGACGCCCTCTCCCACCTGCAACTGCGGGCCCTGAAGGCCCTCCGCGCGGGCGTGGAGAACGACGACGAGCGCGCCCACCTGGAAGAAGTGCTCCTCCTGTCGGTCAACGGCGTCGCCGCGGGCCTCCAGAACACCGGCTGACCGGGGCAGAATCGGCTGCATGAGGTACGCACTGCTGATCTGCGACGACGAGAAGGTCTCGCCGTCCAACGCGGAGATCGCGGCCGACCCGGGGCACCGGGCGTGGCTCGCCGACCTGGAGCGGCGCGGCGCGGAGCGCTTCGGCGTGCGGCTGCGTCCCGTCGCGGACGCGACGACGGTCCGGGTCCGGGACGGGGAGACCCTCGTCTCGGACGGGCCGTACGCCGAGACGAAGGACTTCGTCGGCGGCGTCGTGGTCATCGAGTGCGCCGATCTGGACGAGGCCATCCATATCGCCGCGGGCCACCCCTACGCGCGGTGGGGCGGAGTCGAGGTCCGTCCCGTCTGGGAATGACCGCGCCGGACGGCGTGCGCGCGGCGGTCGACGCCGCCTACCGGGACGAATGGGGCCAGGTCGTCGCGACCCTCATCGGCCTGACCGGGGACTGGGACCTCGCCGAGGACTGCGCGCAGGACGCGTTCGCCGCCGCCCTCGCCACCTGGCCCCGCGACGGCGTCCCGGACCGCCCCGGCGCCTGGCTCACGACGGCGGCCCGCAACCGCGCCGTCGACCGGCTGCGCCGCGACGCCGCCGGCGCGGCCAAGCTGCGCGCCCTCGCCGCCCCGGCCCGCGACCCCGGCCCGCCGCCGGACGACGACATCCCCGACGAGCGGCTGCGGCTGATCTTCACCTGCTGCCATCCGGCGCTGCCGCTCCCGGCCCGGGTCGCGCTGACCCTGCGCACGCTGGCCGGGCTCAGCACCGCCGAGATCGCCCGCGCCCTGCTGACCGCCGAGCCCGCGATGGCGCAGCGCCTCGTCCGCGCCAAACGCAAGATCCGGGAGGCGGGCGTCCCGTACCGGGTGCCGCCCGCCGAGCTCCTCCCGGAGCGGCTCGACGCCGTCCTCGCCGTGCTGTACCTGATCTTCAACCAGGGGTACGGCGAGCCGGACCCGGCCCGCCCCCTGGCGGCCGAGGCCGTCCGCCTCGCCCGCGTGCTCGTCCGGCTGATGCCGTCCGAACCCGAGCCGAGCGGCCTGCTCGCGCTGATGCTCCTGCACGGGGCCCGGCGCGCGACCCGCACGGCCGGCGGCGTGCTCGTCCCGCTGGAGGACCAGGACCGCTCCCGCTGGGACCGCGCGCTGATCGACGAGGGGGTGGCGGTGCTCGACCGGGCGATGGCCCTGCGGCGGCCCGGGCCGTACCAGGTGCAGGCCGCGATCGCCGCCTGCCACGCCACCGCGCCCGACACGGCGAGCACGGACTGGCCGCAGATCGCCGCCCTCTACACCGAACTGGCGCGGCTGGCCCCGTCCCCGGTCGTGGACCTCAACCGCGCCGTCGCGATCGCGATGGCGGACGGGATCCCGGCGGGGCTGGCCCTCGTCGACGAGTTGACGGCGTCCGGCCGGCTCGCCGGCTACCACCTGCTCCCCGCGACCCGGGCCGACCTGCTCCGCCGGGCGGGCCGTACCGCCGAGGCCAGGGCCGCGTACGAGGAGGCGCTGGAGCTGGCGCCGACCGAAGCCGAGCGCCGCTACCTGGCCGGACGCCTCCGCGAACTCTGATTCCAAGATTTTTCCCGGCGATGTCGATCCGGGGCGGCCGCCCTTCGTCGGTGGGGTGAAAGTCCATCGAGAGCGAGGGAAGATCCCATGAACAGCGACACGACTCCGCTGCCCGACGTGGTCGACCGGGCCGCCTTCCAGGCCGAACTGGACGCGCTGCGCGTCCGCGAGAAGGCGCACACCCGCGCGGGTGACGCGATCGCGGCCGCCCGCCGCCGGCTGCCGATGGTCGAGGTGGACGCCAAGGCCCCGCTGACCGGCCCGGACGGCGCGCTGACCCTGCTGGACGCGTTCGAGGGACGCCGCCGGCTGATCGCCTACTACATGATGTGGCACACCGGCCACCCCGCCGCGGAGCAGTGCGAGGGCTGCACGTACTACAACGGCCAGGTCCGCGAGCTGTCCAACCTGCACGCCGCGGGCATCACCTACGCGACGTTCTGCCAGGGCCCCTACGAGGAGAGCGTCCGGTACCGCGACTTCATGGGCTGGACCATGCCCTGGTACTCCGTCCAAGACTCCGCCGAGGCCCTGCTGACCGGACGCACCGCGGGCATGTTCCACCTGGTCTGCTACCTGCGCGACGGCGACCGGGTCTTCGAGACCTACTGGACGAACGGCCGCGGCGTGGAGGCCATGGACATCGCCTACTCGCTGATGGACATGACCGTCTACGGCCGCCAGGAGACCTGGGAGGACTCACCCGCGGGCTGGCCCAGGGCGGGCTCGGTCGACGGCGGCTTCTTCCGCACCGACGGCCGTCCCACCGCCCAGTGGCCCCGCCTGCGAGCAGGCCACTCCGACGACCTGGGCACCGCCTGAGCGGCAGCCCGCGCCCGGTCAGCCCGCGTCCGATCAGCTCGGCCAGTTCGGCTTGCGCTTCTCGTTGAAGGCGGCGATGCCCTCGCGGCGGTCGGGGGAGAAGGCGACGGTGCGCCAGGCGTTCTCCTCCAGGTCGAGGCCCGCGTCCAGGCCGACGCCGCCGCCGAGGCGCATCGCGCGCTTCGCGGCGCGGACGGCGGCCGGGGAGTTGCGGGCGATCGTCTCGGCGATGCCGAGGGCCTCCTCGCGGGCGGCGCCGGCGGGGACCTTGCGGTCGGCGAGGCCGTAGGCGAGGGCCTCGTCCACGGCGAGGCGGCGGCCGGTGAAGACCAGGTCGGCGGCCTTGCCGGGGCCGAGGCGGCGCAGCGCGAGCTGGGTGCCGCCGCCGCCCGGCACGAGGCCGACGCCCACCTCGGGCAGCCCGAACACGGCCGTCTCGTCCGCGACGATCATGTCGCAGGAGAGCGCGAACTCGCAGCCGCCGCCGAGCGCGTAGCCGTGCACGGCCGCGATGACGGGCTGCGGCAGGTTCAGCACGCCGCCGAACGCGGCGCGGAAGACGGGCCGCTGCGCGAGGATCTCGTCGTCGGTCATCGCGTTGCGTTCCTTGAGGTCGGCGCCCACGCAGAACGCCTTCTCCCCGGCCGCGCTCAGCACGACGGCGCGGACGGCCGGGTCCGCCGCGACCTCGGCGCAGGCGCCGGTGAGGCGGCGGGCCATCGCCGTCGACAGGGCGTTGAGGGCCTCGGGGCGGTCCAGCACGATCTCCGCGACATGCCCGTCGCGCCGCAGCGTCACTCCATCCATAAGCCGCACCCTAACGAGGACCGGGCCCCCTACCCGACGTCCGGCCCCAAGATCAAGACCGTCATCGGGTTGGATGGAGGCGTGGACTCAGCGTATGGGGATCTCGGACGGCCGCCGCTGCACGAGGGCGCGCTGCGGCGCGCGCTCGTCCGGGAGGGCGGGCTGTGGCGGGAGATCGGGATCGTGGACGAGACCGGCTCCACCAACGCCGACCTCGCGGCGCGGGCCCGGGAGGGCGCGCCGGAGGGCACCGTGCTGGCCACCGAGTGGCAGACGGCAGGCCGGGGCCGCAAGGGGCGGGCGTGGACGGCGCCGCCGCGGTCCGGGCTGGCGTTCTCCATGCTGGTGCGGCCCGCGGTGCCGGTGCAGCGGCTGGGCTGGGCGTCGCTGCTGACGGGTGTCGCCGTCGCCACCGCGATCCGCCGGATGACCGCCTGGTCGCAGCGGGGGGAGCGGTTCCTCGGCGCGGACGCCGACGGCGACACGGCCGTGGACGCCCGCCTCAAATGGCCGAACGACGTGCTCGTCGGCGACCGCAAGCTCGCCGGGATCCTCGCCGAGCGGGTCGACGACGGCCTGGTGATCGGCGTCGGGCTGAACGTGGGCCTGCGGGCCGAGGAGCTGCCGGTGCCGACCGCGACGTCGCTGGCGATCGAGGGCGCGCCGCTCAGCGACCGGGCGCCGCTGCTGCGCGCGATCCTGCGCGAGTTCGAGACCTGGTACCGGGAGTGGACGGCGCTCGGCGGCGATCCGGACACCAGCGGGCTGCGCACCGCCTACCGGGACCTGTGCGTCACGCTCGGCCGCGACGTCCGGGTGGAGCTGCCCGGCGACCAGCGGCTGACCGGGCGGGCCCGGGACGTGGACGAGACGGGCCGCCTCGTCGTCGCGGGGCCGGGCGGGGACAGCGCGGTCAGCGCCGGCGATGTGGTGCACGTCCGTTGAACGGGGAACGAGGATCCGCGGTCCGGGCGTTGATCCGAGTGCTGATCTGCAACGATGTGCACGGCGAGTTCCAACTCTTGGGGTTGCTGGTGAGCTGCACTGATATGTCCGGAGATCGAATGATGACGCCGCCGCCGCGGCCCCCGGCGGCGGCGGGCTGAGGGGCGGGAGATGGCGGCCGGATTGCCCGATCCGAAGGAGATCGAGGAGCTCCTGCTCGGCGGCGAGCTGCGGTACAACCGCGTCCAGGCCGTCCGGCTGGCCGGGGTCACCCGCGACTTCGCGGGCCGGATCTGGCGGGCGTTCGGGTACCCGTCCATGCCGGACGAGACGATCGCCTACACCGAGGGCGACGTCGCGGCGCTGGACCGGCTGCGCCGGCTGGTCGACGACGGGATCCTGGACGAGGACGGCGTGGTCCGCCTGGTCCGCGCCTACGGGCAGACGATGACCCGGCTCGCGGAGTGGCAGGTCAACCTGCTGCGCAGCATGCTGACCGGCGACCCGCACGAGACGCCGTCCGCGGAGGCGGTCGACACGGTCGTGGACATCGCCGAGAAGCACATCGGCGAGTTCGAGCCGCTGGTCGTGCACGCCTGGCGGCGGCAGCTCGCGGCGGCCGGGACCCGGGCGCTGGCCGCGGCGGCGAGCCGCGACAACGGCGACCCGGCGGGCCGCCCGATGACCACCGTCGGGTTCGCCGACATGGTGTCCTTCACCCAGGTCAGCCGGGAGCTGGAGGAGATCGAGCTGGCCCGGGTGGTGGAGTGGTTCGAGGAGACCGCCGCCGACATCATCGCCTCCTGCGGCGGCCGGCTGGTGAAGACGCTCGGCGACGAGGTGCTGTTCAGCGCGGAGTCGCCGGAGGTCGGCGCGGAGATCGCGCTGACGGTCGCGGCGGCCATCCAGGACGAGACCGAGGTCCCGGACGTCCGGGTCGGCGTGGCCCACGGTCCCGTCCTGCCGCTGATGGGCGACGTGTTCGGGACCACGGTGAACCTCGCCGCCCGGCTCACCTCGCTGGCCCGCCCCGGCTCCGTCGTGATCGACAGCGAGCTGGCGGCGTGCCTGGAGGGCTCAGCGGCCTACGAGGTGACGCGGATCGTGCGGCGCCCGGTCCGGGGCCTCGGGATCGTCCAGCCGTTCGTGCTGCGCCGGAAGGCGGCGTCCGCGGAGACGCCGCGCGACTAGGCGCGGGTCAGTAGGCGCTGGAGCCGCTCTCGGTGGGGGAGTCGGTGAGGCGCTGCAGGTAGTTCTGCTCGCCCAGCGCCTCGACGAGGCTCAACTCGGTCTCCAGGTAGTCGATGTGCTCCTCCTCGTCGGCGAGGATGTGCTCGAAGAGCCGGGCGGACGTGACGTCGCCGCGCGAGCGCATCAGCTCGATGCCGGGGCGGAGCCGCGCCACGGCCTCCATCTCGATCTCGAGGTCGGCCTTGAGCTGCTCGAAGATCGTCTGCCCGATGCGCAGGGTGCCGAGCTTCTGGTAGTTCGGCAGCCCCTCCAGGAACAGGATCCGGTTGGTGAGCCGCTCCGCGTGCCGCATCTCGTCGAACGACTCGTCGCGGGTGTGCTTGGCCATGCGGAGGAAGCCCCAGTTCTCCTGCATCTTGGAGTGCAGGAAGTACTGGTTGATCGCCGTGAGCTCCGCGGTGAGCTGCTCGTTGAGCAGCGCGATGATCTCTCTGTCGCCTTCCATGGCCCCCATGCTTCCATGGCCGCCGAGTTGGGGACAGCACTAACCCCCGCACGGCGCGTGTCCGCCTCCCTCGGCGGGCCGTGCGGGGCCGCGGTTTCGCTCAGGCGGCGGTCGGCGGGGCGGCCCCCTCGGCGGTCGGTTCCGCGGCGAGCTCCGCGGCGATCTCGGACGGGGCCGGGGCGGCCTGCTCCGGCACGGCCTGCTCCGGCACGGCGGTGAGCGCGAGCGGGCCGCCGGTCAGGGCGTCCGCCAGCTCGTTGGCCGTCCGGTACTGGCTGACCATGGTGTGGATGCGCTTGGTGCACATGCCGCAGCCGGGCTTGAAGCCGCAGGCGGCCTTGACCGCCTTGGCGGTCGTGCAGCCGCTCGCCATGCAGCCGTGGACGTCGTCCTCGGTGACGGCGTTGCAGATGCAGACGTACATGCCGGTGGGAGACCTTCCGTGCGGCTGGAGCTGGCCCGACGCGCCTTCCCTCGGGCACTTAGGGCGCCCTTATTGAGGTTAGGCTCCCCTAACGTAGCTCAGGAGTGTCCGTTCTGGCCAGTGGACTCCCAATCGGTGTGACTCAAGCCTCAGGGGGAAGGGCTTCCGGCGTGCGCCGCCGGGCCCGCGTCGGCAGCCGTGCAGTCGCCATGGCGCCGGGGCCCGTCGCGGTCCGGACGGGAGGGCGGGACAAGTGGCACAGGTTTGGCCGGGCGACGCGTATCCCCTCGGCGCCCGGTTCGACGGCGCGGGGACGAACTTCGCCGTGTTCTCCGAGGCGGCCGAGCGGGTGGAGCTGTGCCTGTTCGACGGGCCGGCGGGCGACGGCGAGGAGACGCGGCTGACGCTCCCCGAGGTGGACGCGTTCGTCTGGCACGGCTACCTGCCGGGCGTCATGCCGGGCCGGCGGTACGGGTACCGGGTGCACGGGCCGTTCGATCCGCGCCGCGGGCAGCGCTGCAACCCGGCGAAACTGCTCCTCGACCCGTACGCGCAGGCCGTCGAGGGGACGATCGACTGGGACGAGTCGTGCTTCGGCTACGAGTTCGGCGACCCGTGGTCGCGCAACGACGCCGACTCGGCGGGCCACACGATGCGGTCGGTGGTCGTCAGCCCGTACTTCGACTGGGGCGACGACCGGCCGCCGCGCATCCCGTACCACGAGACCGTGATCTACGAGGCGCACGTGAAGGGCCTCACCGCCCGGCATCCGGAGATCCCGCCGGCGCTGCGCGGCACCTACGCGGGCCTCGCCCACCCGGTGATCACCGATCATCTGCGCTCGATCGGGGTGACGGCGGTGGAGCTGATGCCCGTCCACCAGTTCGTCCACGATGACGTGCTGGTGCGGCGCGGCCTGCGCAACTACTGGGGCTACAACACGATCGGGTTCTTCGCGCCGCACAACGAGTACTCCTCGTCGGGGCAGCGGGGCGAGCAGGTGCTGGAGTTCAAGGCGATGGTGAAGGCCCTGCACCAGGCCGGGATCGAGGTGATCCTGGACGTCGTCTACAACCACACCGCCGAGGGCAACCACCTCGGGCCGACACTGTCGTTCCGGGGCATCGACAACGCGTCCTACTACCGGCTGGCCGACGACGACCCGCGCTACTACACCGACACGACGGGCACCGGGAACAGCCTGCTGATGCGCAGCCCGCACGTCCTGCAGATGATCATGGATTCGCTGCGGTACTGGGTGACCGAGATGCACGTGGACGGGTTCCGGTTCGACCTCGCCGCGACGCTGGCCCGCGAACTGCACGCGGTGGACCGGCTGTCGGCGTTCTTCGACCTCGTCCAGCAGGACCCGGTCGTGTCCCAGGTGAAGCTGATCGCCGAGCCGTGGGACGTCGGCGAGGGCGGCTACCAGGTCGGCAACTTCCCGCCGCTGTGGACGGAATGGAACGGCCAGTACCGCGACACCATGCGCGACTACTGGCGCGGGCAGCCCGGCGCCATGCCCGACTTCGCGTCCCGGCTGACGGGCTCGTCCGACCTGTACGCCGACGACGGCCGCCGCCCGATCGCCTCGATCAACTTCGTGACCTGCCACGACGGGTTCACGCTGCACGACCTCGTCTCCTACGACCACAAGCACAACGAGGCCAACGGCGAGGGCAACCGGGACGGCAGCGACGACAACCGCTCGTGGAACTGCGGCAACGAGGGCCCGACCGACGACCTCGACATCGTCGCGCTGCGCGAACGGCAGAAGCGCAACTTCCTGACCACGCTGTTCCTGTCGCAGGGCGTCCCGATGCTGCTGCACGGCGACGAGATCGGCCGCACCCAGGGCGGCAACAACAACGCCTACTGCCAGGACACCAAGATCTCGTGGGTCGACTGGACGGGCCTCCGCGACGACACCTTCTTCGACGAGCGCGGCCCGATGCTCGACTTCGTCCGGCGGCTCTCCAGGCTGCGCACCGCGCATCCCGTCTTCCGGCGCCGCCGGTTCTTCCTCGGCGACCAGCGGACGAAGCGCGCCCGCAGGGCGGCGCGGCGGATGGGCGAGGCCGAGGCGGAGTCCGAGGAACTGCCCGACCTGGTGTGGTTCACGCCGGGCGGCCGGGAGATGGCCGACCGGGACTGGTCCGCGGGCTTCAACAAGTCGCTGAACGTGTTCCTGAACGGCGACGCGATCAGCGAGCCCGACCCGCGCGGGCGGCCGGTCCGGGACGACTCGTTCCTGCTGCTGTTCAACGCGCACGACGGCGACCTGACGTTCACGCTGCCGCCCGCCGTCTACGGGCAGATGTGGATCAAGATGCTGGACACCGCCGACCCGCTGCTCGCCGAGGAGGAGTCGCCCGTCGTGAAGGCCCGCGAGAACGTCCCGGTCGGCGCCCGCTCGATCCAGGTCCTGCGCCGCGTCTGACCCCCATGCGCCCCGCCGCCGAGAGCCCCGCCGCCGAGAGCCCCGCCGCCGAGATCCACGCCGCCGCCGAGACGAACGACGAGATGGACGCCGAACCCGCCGCCGAGGAACCGCTCCCCGCCGACCCCCCAGAGGAAGCCGTGTCCGAGGACCACAGCACCGAGAAGGACCAGGCCGACACCCCCGGCCCCGACCCGCTGACCGCACCGCCGTCCGGCACCTACCGCCTCCAGCTCCGCGGGACGCCCGAGGAGCGCTTCGGCTTCGCCGAGGCCGCCGCGCTCGCGCCCTACCTGGCGTCCCTCGGCGTGTCCCACGTGTACCTGTCCCCGATCCTGCAGGCTGCGCCGGGCTCCGCGCACGGCTACGACGTCGTCGACCACTCCCGGCTGTCCGAGGAGCTGGGCGGCGCCGAGGCGTTCGGCGCGATGGCCACCCGGTTCCGCGCGCACGGCCTGCGGCTGCTGGTCGACGTCGTCCCGAACCACATGGCGATCCCGGACCCCCACGACCTGAACCTGCCGCTCGCGCGGGTCCTGGAGGACGGGCCGGGCTCGCCGTTCGCGCGGTGGTTCGACGTCGACTGGGACGCGGGCGGCGGCCGGATCGCGCTGCCCGGCGAGGGCGAGCCCAACTACCGGCGGTTCTTCGACATCTCCGGGCTGATCGGGCTCCGCCAGGAGGACCCCGAGGTCTTCCGGCGCACGCACGCGCTGCTGCTCGGCCTGGTCGAGCGGGACCTCGTGGACGGCCTGCGCGTCGACCACCCGGACGGCCTCGCCGACCCGCGCGGCTACCTGCGCCGGCTGGCGGAGGCCGCGCCGGGCCGCTGGCTGCTCGTCGAGAAGATCACCGAGGGGGAGGAGCGGCTGCCGCCGGACTGGCCGTGCGCGGGCACCACCGGCTACGACTCGCTCGGCATGGTCGGCGGGCTGTTCGTCGACCCGGCGGGGGAGAAGCCGCTCACCGACTACTACGTGTCGCTGACGGGCAATCCGGCCGAGTTCGAGGAGGTCGAGCACGAGGCCCGCCTGCACGCCGCCACACACGGGCTCAAGCCGGAGATGGACCGGCTTTTGCGCGTCCTCCACCGGGTCGTGGGCGAGCGTCGTCCCGGCATGGAACGGGCCTTGGTCGAACTGCTCGTCGCCATGCCCGTGTACCGCGCCTACGTCGTGCCCGGTGAGGACGCTCCACAGCAGGCCGTGGACGTGTTAACGGAGGCCGCAGACCGTGCGCGAACTCACCTTCCCGAGGAGTTCCACAGCGACCTGGAGGCCGTCGTAGACCTCGCTCTGGGACGCGGTGAGCGCACCGATGCCGAGTTCATCGTGCGGTTCCAGCAGACGTCCGCGCCGCTCGCCGCCAAGGGCGTCGAGGACACCGCGTTCTACCGGTGGAACCGGATGGCCGCGCTGAACGAGGTGGGCGGCGCCCCAGAGCGGTTCTCCGTCAGCCCGGAGGACTTCCACGCGTACTGCATCAGGCTCGCCCGCGACTGGCCGCAGACGATGACGACCCTCTCCACGCACGACACCAAGCGCGAAGAGGACGTACGGGCGTGGCTGTCGGTCGTGGCGGAGATCCCGGGCGAGTGGAGGGAAGCCGTGGAGCGCTGGCGGACGTGGGGGCCGACCCCGTCACCGCTGGAGCCCGACCTTGAATACCTCCTCTGGCAGACCCTCGTCGGCGCCTGGCCCATCACCCAGGATCGTCTGGAGGAGTTCCTCACCAAGGCGATGCGGGAGGCCAAGACCCGCACGTCCTGGGTCGAGCAAGACGCCGACTACGAGAAGGCCGTGCTCGCGTATGCGCGGGGCGTCCTGTCCGACCCCGACCTCATCACCGACATGACGTCGTTCGTCGCCAGGCTGGCCCCCTACGCGCGCGTGAACACGCTGGGGCAGAAGCTCGTCCAGCTGGCCATGCCGGGCGTCCCGGACGTCTACCAGGGCTGCGAGCTGACCGGCCTGGCGCTGGTCGACCCCGACAACCGGCGCCCGGTCGACTACGGGCGGCGCCGCGAGCACCTCGCCCGGCTCGACACCGGCCGCCGCCCGAAAGAGGTCGACGACGAGAAGCTGCTGGTCACCTCGCGGACGCTGCGGCTGCGGCGCGCCCACCCCGAGTGGTTCGGGCCGGGGTCCCGGCACGAGCCGGTCGCGGCGCGCGGGCCGGCGGCCGAGCATCTGATCGGGTTCGCGCGGGGCGGCGCGGTCGCGCTCGCCACCCGGCTGCCCGTGGGGCTGGAACGCCGGGGCGGCTGGAACGGGACGCGGGTGGACGTCCGCCACCAGGGCTGGCGGGACGTGCTGACCGGCTGCACGCACATGGGTCCCTTCCTGGACGCGGACCGCGTCTTCGAGCATCTGCCCGTCGCTCTGCTCGTCCCCAGGGAGTTCGGTAGTTGAGCACCAGGTTCACCGTGTGGGCACCGGCCGCCGACCGCGTCGAAGTCGTGGTCGGCGGCACGGGCCATCCGATGGAGGCGCGGCCCTCCGGCTGGTGGGAGGCCACCGTCGCCGACGCCGTCCATGGGACGGACTACGGCTTCGTCTTGGACGGCTCAGACGAAGTACTGCCCGACCCTCGCTCGCCTTGGCAGCCCAACGGCGTGCACGGCCAGAGCCGTGTCTACGACCACGGACGGTTCGCATGGACGGACCAGCATTGGCACGGCCGTCCGCTCCCCGGGAGCGTCCTCTACGAGATGCACGTCGGCACGTTCACGCCGGAGGGGACGTTCGACGCCGCTACCGACCGCCTCGACCATCTGGTGGCGCTCGGCATAGACGCGGTGGAGCTGCTGCCCGTCGCGTCCTTTCCCGGCCGTCACGGATGGGGGTACGACGGTGTCCACCTGTGGGCGCCCCATGAGCCCTACGGTGGCCCAGACGGTCTGAAGCGCTTCGTGGACGCCGCCCATGCGCGCGGCCTGGCCGTCGTCCTCGACGTCGTCTACAACCATCTAGGCCCGGACGGTAACCGCCTGGGCAGCTTCGGGCCGTACTTCACCAGCGCCCACGCCACCCCCTGGGGCGACGCGGTGAACTTCGACCAGGAAGGCTCGGACGAGGTCCGCGCATTCGTCGTGCAGAACGCGCTCATGTGGCTGCGTGACTACCACTTCGACGGGCTGCGGCTCGACGCCGTCCACGCCATCACCGACCACAGCGCAACGCACCTCCTCGAAGAGCTGGGGCGGGCCGTGGCGGCGGAATCCGCCCACCTTGGGCGGCAGCTCTTCCTCATCGCCGAATCCGACCTGAACGACCCGCGCCTGGTGACGTCCAGGGAGGCCGGCGGATACGGCCTGGACGCGCAGTGGAGCGACGACTTCCACCACGCGCTGCACGCCGCGCTCACCGGTGAACGGCAGGGCTACTACTGCGACTTCGGCTCTCTGGAAACGCTGAAGAAGGCCCTTACCAGAGTCTTCGTTCATGACGGGACCATGTCGACCTACCGGGGCCGGCACCACGGGCGGCCGGTGAACGTCCGGGAAACGCCCGCACACCGTTTCCTCGGCTTTCTGCAGAACCACGACCAAGTCGGCAACCGCGCCTCCGGTGACCGCATCGGCGCGCTCTTGCCGTCCCCAGGGCTACTCAAAGTGGGCGCGGCACTGCTTTTGCTCGCGCCCTTCACACCGATGCTGTTCATGGGCGAGGAGTGGGGCGCGTCCACCCCCTGGTGCTACTTCACCGACCACCGCGATCCGGAGCTGGCCCGCGCCGTCAGCGAGGGGCGCCGGCGGGAGTTCGCGCGGCACGGCTGGGCGGGCGAGGTCCCCGATCCACAGGCTGTGGACACCTTTCGCCGATCCGTCCTCGACTGGACCGAGCCGGACGACCCGTACCACGCTGACCTGCTCGAATGGCATCGCGCCCTGATCGCGCTGCGCCGCTCCGAACCCGACCTGAACGACCCCCGGCCGGCCGCGGTGCAGGTCGGGACGGACGAGAGCACGGCGCGCTGGCTGGTGATGCGGCGCGGCGGGATCGGTGTGGCGGCGAACCTCGGGGACGTGCCCGTCGCCCTCCCGGCGGGGCCGCCCGGGGCGCGCCCCCGGCTGCTGCTCGCGTCGGATCCGGCGATTCACCTCGACCCCGGCGCTCTCGGCGATTCCGGAAGGGCCGCCGTGGAGCTGCCCGCGGCCTCGATCGCGATTTTTCGCTGACCCGTGGACGCGTCTATTGCGGCGAAGATACGGGTACTGACGGATATGTCGTGTTCGGTAATGTACTACGAGTGGCAAACCGCAGGTCAAGAGCGCGGCGGCAGCCCGGTAATGGTCAAGAATGGTCATACGATCGGTTCATGACCTCAGTACTGCTCGCCGAGGACGACACGTCCATCTCCGAGCCTCTCGCCCGCGCGCTGCGTCGCGAGGGGTACACCGTCGAAGTAAGCCCGGACGGCCCGCAGGCGCTGGAGCGGGCGCTCGGCGGCGGGGTTGACCTGATCGTCCTCGATCTCGGCCTGCCCGAACTGGACGGCCTTGAGGTGGCCCGCAGGGTGCGGGCCGAGGGGCACGGCGTGCCCATCCTGATCCTGACCGCCCGGGCCGACGAGGTCGACACCGTCGTCGGGCTCGACGCGGGCGCCGACGACTACGTGACCAAGCCGTTCCGGCTGGCCGAGCTGCTCGCGCGGGTGCGCGCGCTGCTGCGCCGGGGCAGCACCGAGACCCCGATCGTCCAGGGGGTGCGGATCGACGCCGAGTCGCGCCGTGCCTGGATGGGCGACCAGGAGCTCCAGCTGACCACCAAGGAGTTCGACCTGCTGCGGGTGCTCGTCCGCGACGCCGGCAAGGTCGTGACCCGCGAACAGATCATGCGCGAGGTGTGGGACACCAACTGGTGGGGTTCCACGAAGACGCTCGACATGCACATTTCCTGGCTGCGCCGCAAGCTCGGCGACGACGCCGGCAGTCCCCGCTACATCACCACGGTGCGGGGCGTCGGCTTCCGGTTCGAGCGCGGCGACTAGCACCGGCCGCCGCGGCCGGGCGGAACGACCGGGGGCCTTCCCGAGAGGCCCCCGGGCAGCGTGCTGCGCCGTCCGCGGCCCCACCCCTAAGGAGCCCTGATGAGGCGCCGACTCCTCCTGTCGACGCTCGCGGTGGCGGTGGTCGCGATCCTCCTGCTCGGCATACCCCTCGCCTACGCCGCACACAAACTCGTCTACGAGGAGGCCGGCCGGTCGCTCGACCGGGAGGCGTCCTCCATCGCGGGCAGCGTCGGCTACAGCCTGGAGAAACCGCAGCCCGTCACCGGCGCGATCATCGCCCGCGAGTACCCCGGCCGGCAGATCACCGTCACGCTGCCGGACGGCCGCACCCTCAACGCCGGGCCGCCGCGCCGCGGCCCCGTCCTCAGCGCCACCGCCGCGCACGGCGCGGTCCGGGTCCGGGTGGCGCGCCCGGAGGCGGAGGTCCGCGACGCCGCGCTCCGGCTGATCCTGCTGATCGGCAGCCTGGCGCTGCTCGGCGTCGCCGTCACCGTCGGCCTGGCCATGGTGCAGGCCCGCAAGTTCATGCTGCCGCTCCGCGAGCTCGCCGAGACCGCCGACCGGCTCGGCAGCGGCAACGCCCGGCCCCGCCCCCGCCGCTACGGCATCCCGGAGATCGACCAGGTCGCCGAGGTGCTGGACCGCAGCGCCGTCCGCATCACCGACCTCGTCGTCGCCGGCCGCCAGTTCGCCACCGACGCCAGCCACCAGCTCCGCACGCCGCTCACCGCGCTGTCGATGCGGCTGGAGGAGATGATCGAGGCCGCCGAGTACCCCGACGTCGTCCGCGAGGAGGGCGCCGCGGCCGTCGCGCAGACCGAGCGGCTCGTCGCGGTCGTGGAGCAGCTGCTCGCCCGCGCCCGGCACGACCCGACCGGCGGCGCCGTCCCGTCCCCGATCGACGAGATCATCACCCAGCAGGTCAAGGAGTGGCGGCCGAGCTTCCGCAAGGAGGGCCGGGACGTGCGGATCGTCGGCGAGCAGGGCCTTATCGGCCTGACCAACCCCGAGGGCCTCTCCCAGATCCTCGCGACCCTGCTGGAGAACTCGCTCACCCACGGCGCCGGGACCGTCACCATCCACACCAAGCCGGGCGCCGGGTCGGTGGTCGTCGAGATCGGCGACGAGGGCCCCGGGATCCCGGCCGAGCTGGAGCCCCGCATCTTCGACCGCAGCGTCAGCGGCGGCCACGGCACCGGCCTCGGCCTCTACCTGGCCCGCTCGCTCGCCGTGGTGGACGGCGGCCGCCTCGAACTGATCCAGTCCCGTCCCGCGGTCTTCGGGGTCTTCCTCCGCCAGCCCGCCGAGGCGCGCCTTGCCGCCGAGCGGGTGGTCATGGGCCCCGCCTGACGGTCGGGCGGCCGGGCCGTTCAGATCTCGGCGTAGTCCTCGCTGGGGGCGTCGAGGGGGTGGCCCAGGCGCGGGGAGCGGCCGTTCGCGCGGTGGACGCCCGGCGCCTCCGGGCCGGCGAGGCCCGCGGAGCCGGCGGCGCCGGCGGCCCCGGCGGCGGGGGCCACGGGCAGGCCCGACGAACATCAATCGGTTGACAAAGATATACCGAGAACACCGCGGATGACAATTCCAGCACTCCCGAAGAACCGGCACTGGGAACG